>NZ_CDLKIE010000157.1:0-14746 GCF_975902315.1 Kaarinaea lacus
ATCATTACCTATAACGGGTGCCACAAACTCACCGTATTCATTGCGGATCCCACGGTCAACAATTTGCTCAATGTCGCGAGCAAACCACGTCATGGTTAATTGCAACTGATGCAACTGTTCGGAATGAACTTCTGTTTGTTGGCGTGCGATTAATACGTTGTTCAATCCGCTATAAGCAATTGCAGACATGATCGCAAATATAGCCATTGCAACGACAAGTTCCAGCAGGGTAAATCCCTGAGCCTTAGTTTTGCTGAAATATTTAGTTCGCTTCATTGCGATTTAACTGGGTGGTTGCTGCACATAACCCACAAGGGTGATTATTGGATACTCATCATCTTCATCAACACGCACTCTTATATAAACTTTGCGTATTTTTTCAACCGGGGTTTTTTCCACTTCCTGTTCCCAGTGCCATTCATGTTCAGCCATTAAGGACGTACCCGTTGTTTTTTTAATAGATGGCCATTCCCTGTCATTTGCGATATGCAGCTCAGCCATTTTGTTCATCGCCACCCAATGTGCCAGGGTTCGTTCTTTTAAACCGGTGGCATTACGCACGTTGGCCGATACTGTCATCATGACCGCAGCCATAGCCGTGGCGATAATACCCAGCGCTACGATAACCTCAATTAAGGTAAAACCTGTTTGTCGTCCACGCTTAACCACCAAACGCATCCTCTGGCTCAGGTTGCTGGAAGAGAATTTGCCCCGTTAAACTGCCAGTAACAGTATATTCGGCTTCGCTTTCACCTTTCAGGGTAAGACTGAATGGTGTTACTTCTCCGCTGGATAACAGATAGATTTGTACCGGTTTCTCTGAATCGTTGAGATTCACTTCCTGGTCGTAAACCAGCATTTTTACACTGAGGTTTTCGGGAAATTCACGACTACGAAAGAATTTGTCACCTTCAATAGGTTCCCACTTAGGACCAACCAGTTGTGCAAAACTATATCCATCCGTATTAATCAGCAGGGACATTTCCTGGGCACTGAGTATTGCCTCTTCCGTGGCAAGACGCAGGAGGTGATGTATGCGCTTCGCCTCGTCTTCAACATAACGATCGCTATGCTGACTTATGGACAAACTACCGAAGGTAACAATAACGCCGATGATAAAAACCACAACAATAATTTCAAACAGCGTGAATCCACGTGTTTTGTACATTAAGGTTGGGCGAATTGTCTTCATCACAATGACTGAGGTAGTGGCATTGAAGCCTGGTTGGGACAAAAAGCACCGCTTATTAGGGAATGAATAAACGGTGCCTACATTGGATTAGAAATATGAAATTGAAATAACTTACCCTAGATCCGCATTACTAATATCAGCGTTCGCGCCTTCTCCTCCGATTTGAGCATCAGCACCCTGTGATTTGATTTCCACCGTACCATCTGTTTCCAGATAAAGGTATGGCTCGCCCCAGGGATCTTTCGGTAAACGATCCATATAACGTTTCCAGTTTTTCGGTTCCGGTGTACCTGCTGGTTTTGTGACTAATGCTTCTAATCCCTGATCCGTAGTAGGATATACAAAGTTGTCCAGTTTATATAAGTTAAGCGCGCTTTCCAGAGCCCTGATATCCTGTTTAGCCTTGGTGATGCGGGCATCGTCCGGCCGATCCATCACCCTTGGCACCACGATAGCAGCCAGGATACCTAAAATAATGACCACCACCATCACCTCAATTAAGGTGAATCCGGTGATATGACGACGACCGTTTATTACAGAAAATTGTTTCGCGTTACGACTTTCTACGTACACAATATACTCCCATGATTAAGCTAATTTGCAACTTGCAGTTATGGCGAAATTGATGACAATAATCCGAACTTGAGATTTGTCTATTTCTTCGAATCCGATACAATACGTATGCCAATGGTAGCAGGAATAGTGGCATTTTTGTGGTCCAGCTCACTTAATTTTAACGGTTATCCTGCCGAAGTTGCATAGAATTCTACCAACCATTAGTACATTTGATTGTTGTTCCATGGTAAATCCGCGCGCCAGAAAAGATAGTAAATTTAAGGTTTTCCTGAAAAGGCATTATCTACCTATATTGATCGCCATCGTTGTGACATTTATAGGGCTTTTTGGTTCCGATGTGACACTTTGGTTACGATATGACCGAAATGCCATACTGTCAGGTGAAATATGGCGCATCTTCACCGGCCATCTGGCCCATTTAACCTGGACTCATTTGTTCATGAATTTACTGGGCTTAGCCCTGGTCTGGGGTCTGTTTGATCGCCATTTGCCGGCAAAACGCTGGTTACATGCCACTTTATTTGCTGGATTTGGTATCAGCCTTCTCCTCATGGTGGTTGACCCTCACCTTCGTTGGTATGTTGGATTATCCGGTGTATTGCACGGCATGTTTATTGTGGGTTGCCTGTATGACATGAAAACCGGGCGCTGGGATTCCAAGTTGCTACTGGCCCTGATCATCGCCAAGTTGCTATGGGAGCAACTGGTGGGACCGCTGCCTGGCTCAGAAAAAACTGCCGGTGGCAGTGTAGTGGTTGACGCTCATTTGTTTGGCGCGTTTATGGGATTGATTACTTATTTCGTATTTCGTCGCGCAGACAACCGTACAGTGGTTGCAACGTAACACGCTCGACTCTAAACAGTCTCGCTAACCTGCTTCAAGGTGGCCTGGTAAAGTTCTACATCTTCCTGGCTATGGCAACAGGCAATAATCCTTTCAAATTGCGATTCGTATCCTTTCAAAGTTGTCAGGGCAATGCTTGCAGCTTCCGGTTTAGGATACCCGTAAACACCTGTACTTATCGCTGGAAAAGCGATACTCCTGATATTGTTAGCTAAAGCCAATTGCAGTGAACGTCGATAGCAACTTGTCAGCAATTCACGCTCACCTTGATGTCCGCCATGCCACACAGGGCCAACTGTATGAATGACAAATTTTGCCGGCAGATTAAATCCTGCTGTGATCTTGGCATCTCCTGTCTGGCATCCACCCAATGGTCGGCATGCTTCAAGAAGCTGTGAACCAGCAGCACGATGAATTGCACCATCCACTCCGCCGCCGCCTAATAAACTGGAATTTGCCGCATTAACGATTGCGTCAACTGGTAATGTTGTGATATCTGCTCTGACTATTTCGAGCACGGTTATTTCACGACACGTAGCTTAGGTTGCTTCGACCTGGACTTGCCTTTCGATTTAGCCGGACTGTCATCGCCACTATCGTCAGGACCCGGCGGTATATCATCGTCATCGGTAAACACCATGCCGCGGCCATTTTCTTTGGCATAAATGGCCATAGTTGCCAGCATAGGTACACATACGTACATTGGATTTCCGCTGAAACGCGCACTGAAATGAACTTCATCATTTTCAATTTCGAGATCATTGACTGCTGCGGGAGCGACATTCAGAATGATCTTGCCATCGGATACGTATTCTGTGGGAACCATGACATTATCCACAGTCGCGTTTACCAGCAGATAGGGAGTTAATCCGTTATCAACAATCCAGTCATAAATTGCCCGCAATAAATAAGGTCGACTGCTGGTCATACAACACCTGTTATTAACAAATATTTTTTAAGTATGCTTGAATAGCATCAACCAATAGACTGCATTTAAACGTTAATGCCTGCTTGTATTTAATCTGGTTATTGTTGCAATTCGCGTTCTGCTTCAGTGAGACTGGCCTGAAATGAATCCTGCTCAAACAGGCGCTCCGCGTATTCTTTAATGCCTTTCGCCTGTGGTGGTAATTCAACGCCGAAAGCGGATAGTCGCCACAGTATGGGAGCAACCGCGCAATCCATAAGAGAAAATTCATCACTCATAAAAAACGGTTTTTGTTCAAATATAGGAGATATTACAGTCAGGCTTTCTTTCAATTCTTTTGCGGCCTGGGCCACATCAGTGCCCGCAATTATTTTGTCGACCAGCACATCCCAGTCATGTTGAATTCGACGCAATGTCATACGAGTTCTTCCACGAGACACCGGATCTACCGGCATTAATGGCGGATGAGGAAAACGTTCATCAAGGTATTCCATAATTACCTGAGCATCGTAAAGCACCAGTTCACGATCCACGAGAACAGGCACACCACCGTAGGGATTCAGTTCTATTAAATCTTCTGGCGGATTGCTTGGATTTACATTCACAACTTCAAAGTTGATACCTTTCTCGGCTAACACAATACGAACACGATGACAGTGTATATCGTTGTCAGTTGAAAAAAGAGTCATTACGGACTTTCTATTGGCAATCAAGGCCATCACCACCTCTCCAGACTTCGACTTGATTAAAAGAAACTACCCGGCTAAAACAAAGCGCGCATTATACAATAAAAATCCGAGAATAGTAGAAAAATAGTTATAACTTACTGTTCTATATAGATTTATAATCTAAGCGCAAGTCCCGGATTATAGCGGTAGTAACGGCAGTGAGATAGATCAGACCAGTAAAGACGACCGTCCTACATTAGCCATATCAACATGGTTAGTGGACGTCTTTCCAGTATTCTTTCTTAAGGAAAAATACGACGATGAAAAAAATCGCCAGGTAGAGGATTACCCATTTTCCGGTTGCCAGACGGATCTGTTTGGTCGGCTCACCCATGTAGTGAAGATAATTGACGATATCACGCACCGCAGTGTCAAACTGTTCGGCGTTCAACTGACCGGTTTCGATCAGGTTCAGGTTGGTAATAACTTCCAGTTTTACACCTTCCGCGTTGGTATGTATATCGAACTGCGGAGCCTGCAAACCCTGTAATTCCCACAATACGTGAGGCATGGCGACATCTTTGAATACTGCATTATTGACGCCCCAGGGACGCGAACTATCCTGGTAAAACGAACGAAGATAGGTGTATATCCAGTCAACGCCTCTTGAACGGGAAACGACCGATAAATCCGGCGGCACCACACCGAACCAGCGCTTAGCATCTTCTGGTGGCATGGCGATTTCCATTAAATCTCCAACCTTTGCACCAGTGAATATAAACAGGCTTTCCAGTTGCGCTTCATCATAACCAAGATCCTGGCCAATTCTGTTGTAGCGCATCAACGTTGTCGAGTGACAGTTAAAGCAATAATTGGCGAACAAGGTCGCACCGCGGCGCAAGGATTCAGTGTCATTGGGATCAATGTTGGCTTTATCCAGCGGATAGCCATCGCTCGCAGCAAATGCATTGCCAGCCATTAATAGAATAATTAAAGGTAAAAACTTTTTCACTTATGTCACCCTGTCCGGCGGCGGTTTTGTTTTGTCCATCCTGGTATAAACAGGCATTAATAAAAAGAAGGCGAAATAGAGAAAACTGAACAGCCTGGAAAAAACCGTTGCCGTCGGCGTCGCTGCAACAGTTCCCAGGTAACCCAGGCCGATGAAGCTGACAACAAACAATGCCAAAGCAATTTTGTAGATTGGACCACGATAGCGAATGGATTTTACAGGACTGCGATCCAGCCATGGCACAACGAACAACACCGCAATCGCTGCACCCATCAGCATAACACCCAGAAACTTATCAGGTACCGCACGCAATATCGCGTAAAAAGGCGTGAAATACCATAGTGGTGCAATGTGTTCTGGCGTTTTTAAGGGATCTGCTGGAACAAAGTTGTCTTTCTCCAGAAACCAGCCGCCCATTTCCGGATAATAAAAAACTACTGCGGCGAAAATCATCAAGAATACAATTACCCCTAACATATCCTTCAGGGTAAAGTACGGATGGAAGGGAATACCATCAACGGGTATACCCTGCTCATTTTTATTTTTCTTGATTTCGATACCGTCAGGATTATTAGAGCCAACCCGGTGTAATGCAATCAAATGAAACATCACCAGGCCAATCAGTATCAAGGGGAACGCGATAACATGAAAGGCGAAAAAACGGTTCAGTGTTGCGTCAGCAACCACATAGTCGCCACGAATCCACAACGCCAGGTCATTACCAATCACTGGAATCGCACCAAACAGGGAAATAATAACTTGCGCGCCCCAGAATGACATTTGGCCCCAGGGTAATAAATAGCCCATGAAGGCTTCAGCCATTAACAGAACAAACAGCAATACACCAAATAACCATAGTAGTTCACGTGGTTTATGGTAGGAGCCATACAGAAAAGCACGAAACATATGCAGATAGATAACCACAAAGAAAAATGATGCACCTGTGGAATGCATATAGCGAATCAACCAGCCCCAGTTCACGTCCCGCATAATATATTCAACGGAAGCAAACGCAGTATCTGCGGTGGGCTTGTAGTTCATAGTTAGAAATATGCCGGTTATGACTTGAATTACGAACACCAGCATTGCCAGGGAACCAAAAAAGTACCAAAAATTCAGATTCTTTGGCGCATAGTATTTAACAAGATGATCATTCCAAAATTCTTTGGCAGGAAAACGGGCTTCTACCCACTCTTTACCGAGATAAAACCATTCACGCATTATGCACGCTCCGGATCAACGCCAATGAGAATTCGAGTATCGGTCACAAAACGATACGGCGGTACTTTTAAATTGGATGGTGCTGGAACGCCAGCATAGACGCGGCCAGATAAATCGTAACGGGAACCATGGCATGGACAGAAGAAACCACCTTTCCAGTCAGCGCCCAGATCCGCAGGAGCCAGTTCAGGTCGAAAGGTTGGCGCACACCCCAGGTGTGTGCAAATACCTTCCATAACCATGATGTCCGGTTTAATTGAACGGTATTCATTTTTAGCATAGTTAGGCTGCTGGGTTAATTCATCGGATTCAGGATCCCGCAATTTGTCGGAAATTTGCTTCATACGATCCAGCATTTCCTGATCTCGACGTAAAATCCAGATCGGTTTGCCTCGCCACTCGACAGTAAGAAGCTGGCCCACCCTCAATTTGCTGACATCAACATCCACGGGAGCACCCGCTGCTTGCGCTTTGAGACTGGGATCCATGGATAAAACAAAAGGCGTTGCTACATAAGCTACACCAACCCCCCCAACGGCTGTTGCGGCCGCTGTCAGAAGTCGGCGCTTTTGGTGGTCAACACCGTTATCACTCATTACTTGCTCCTTATACAACCAATTTTTTCATGATCCTGGTTTCCACCCGGCCTTATATGATGTGAAAGCATAGCAGAAGCATTTGGGGATGCATTAATTAAGTTATTAATATAATGATAAACTAATATTAAGTCCGTTTTGCTTATCATGATAGTCGCGGAAAACTTTAACTTATTGATTCTCAAAAAATTTAACTGATGGACCGAAAACGGGATTTAGCGAAAAAATATACCTGTAACCTTGACCGCAAAATAAAAACAACTCCGGCCAGGCGACTGAACAAAAAAAAGCCTCTCAAGAGAGAGGCTTTAAGGCGTTTATTATTGTTATACCGAAATTTCTGGACGACCCACCCTCAGGCTTTGATAAGTCCGTATCGATTTAACGTCCACTTCACGATACCAAAGGCGACACCAAAAACCACCACTGTTACCACGATGTCGAAAATCGATGTCATGGGCATATGGTAGTACTGCGGATCCACAGATCCAGACAACCAGGTATAACGCTCAATCCAGGTACCGATTAAAATCGAAGTGGCGACAGTAATAATGACTTTGGGGTTATGGCGGTTTGGTGTCCAGACTGCAAAAGTCAGGAATGGAATAAAAAACTTCAACACCAGGAATGTCCACCATAGTGGTGCCAGGTCATTTTGCATCATGGCGTGGAAACGATCCATTTCTTCCGGCAAGCGTCCGTACCACATGATGAGATACTGCGTGAAGTAAAAATAGGTCCACAATATCGTAAATGCCAACATCATCTGTGCAAGATAATTAAATACGAAGGGTTTAACTGGATTGGTCATCTTGCCTGAGGAGTACAAGGCATAAAGCATGATGGCGAACAGCGCCAGAAAACAGTGGAACATGGAAACAAACTGGTAAACACCATAACTGGCACTATGCCAGCCGGGAATCATGGTCATTTCGAAATCCCAGGCAACCATGCTGCCATAACTCACATAGAAAAATGGTATTAGTAAGGCAATATTTCTGAACTTACGCTGGATGGCATAAGGCGCGTTATCATCTGCCGCAAGATGCTGATACTTGATAAACATGGCGAACAAACCTGCGATAATCAATAAACCGATTATTTGACGCGCAACCAGGAAAGTATAGTTGTGCCAACCAGGAAGGTGATGATCAGCGTCATGCGCATGAGCCAACCACTGAAAGGTGTTGTCACCAAATACCAGCAAAATAATCAGCAAAAGCCCCGCCAATGGAACCAGTGAAAACAATGACACTGCAAAATAGCGAACCTGAAAGCGCCATTTACCGTTTGCCAGATGCAGGATTGATGCAAAGGTAACACCTGCAATCCCCATGTATAAGACAAATAAGAAATTGGTCGTTAATATGGACCAGCTACCAAAACCTTCCATTAACCTGTACCCCTATGTTATCGGTCAACACCTTGATTTGTTATTCACTAATAGTTAGTGCAATAATTTTACGTAACATCAGTTGTTGATGCTCAAATGCTATTTTGCTTCGTTCTTTAATTCATTCTTCACATAGTTCACTACGTGCCAGCGTTCTTCCACGGATAAATCATTCGAACCACCTTTTGCCGGATCCGCATTAGGCACACCATAAGCAGGCATCACAAAACTACCAAAAGTAATCGTGCCCCAGATCCAGCCTTCAGTTAGGTTGGATTGCACATAATCGTCGGTGAGATCAATGGCACCGATCTTCCCAGCAACAGGAGATTCAGCTTTACCGGTTAAGCCATGACAGGCTGCACAATAAATGCGAAACAAGCGACGGCCTTTCTTGATTGAATCTGCAGTGACTGGAATGGGATTTTTCAGTTCTTTAGCCTCATCACGATTGGCTACCTTGGTTGGTATACCGAAAACCGGAATCGACCGGCTAGGAAACGGACGCATCTCCCCTTCTTGCGGTTTAATACTGGGCTGATTCATCATATCCTGTGACCAGGGCCATGCAAGCACCGCACTTGGCATTATTAGAACAGCCAACAGAAATATTATTCTTCTCATTGCCACTCTACTCATGACTTCAGTACCTCTTCACGAATTTCTACAGCTTTGTGTTGCTTAAACAGATCCTTAACGGGTTCCAGGCATTCTTCGTCGACATCGATAAGTATACCGACCTGATCCAGACTGACTTTTTCACTGTAGAGGCTGTGACGCTTTCTTAACAAACCAGACAAAAACAGGAAAGCAAAAAAGGTACCCCATACTGCAAAGAAAATTAGCATTTCGTACATCAATACAAAGTTTGACGGCAGCGGCACAACCGGTTTACCACCTTGCGGTTGCACCAGGAATGTTGCTTGAGCGCCTGATAGAAAAAAGAATCCAAAAGTGACGCCAAAAATGGCACCCAATAAAGTAACTTTTTGTACATGCACCGGTCGTTCACCAAGGATCTCTTCAATTTCGGGATGCTCAATAGGTGACTTCAACGTGACATCATCAACCGACACACCCGGTATTTTTGTTTTTCGAATATCCGATATTGCAGCAAATGCTTCATCGAAGTCGCTAAATAAGCCCATAACACAATGCTTGCTCATTATTACGCTCCCTCCAGGCCGGGCTCACCCGATGTTGATTGTTGATCGTCTTTACGGCGATGGAACTTGGCCGCAGCGTCTTCATTAACCAAATGACGGCGACGATGAAATACCATTTCTTTTACTTCGTACATTGAAACTGATGGGAATATTTTCACGAATACCAGGAATAACAATCCGAACCAGCCGAAGCTACCAAAAACGATTGCCCATTCCACAATACTGCCCCACATGATGTCCCATTGATGCGGGCTGTGAGACATGGACAAAGTTGGTGCAACAATCATCCAGCGTTCGAAGAACATGCCAAGATTAAGTAGCAACGAAACTACAAACATGGTTGGCATGTGACGACGTAGTTTCTGAACCGCCAGAGCAAATGGAACCACCGAACCACAGAAAATCATGGTCCAGAACACCCAGGCATATGGACCTGTTGCTTTGGCAATTAACAGTTCTTTGTTGTAAATATCGTGACCATACCAGACAGAAGAGAACTCAATCAGGTTGAGGTAAGTCCAGACCATTGCAATGGCGAAGGTCAACTTACAGGTTTTCTCCATAATGGGTGTCGTCATGTATTCTTCAAAGCGGAAGAAATAACGCAGCAATACAAACAGGGTGATAATCGCCGCACATCCGGAGTACAAAGCACCCGCCACAAAGTAAGGAGGGAAAGTAGTCACGTGCCAGCCCGGCATAATGGACATGGCAAAGTCAGCGGATACGATGGAGTGCACTGATACCGCCAGGGGAATCAGAAAGCAAGCCATTAGTAGGTAGACTTTACGGAAATTGCGCCATTGCTTGTCGTGACCGGTCCAGCCCAATGATAGTACTGTATAGAGCTTTTTACGCCAGCCACGTGCGTTATCACGACAGATTGCCAGGTCAGGAATCATTCCAATAAACAGGAATAACATGGACGCTGATAAATAAGTACTAATCGCAAAAGCATCCCAGACCAGCGGTGAACGGAAGTTAGGCCAGTGACCGCGATTGCTCACATAAGGTAATACCCAGTACATGTTCCAGACACGACCCAGGTGAATAATCGGAAACAGACCCGCTGTCATCAGCGAGAAGGTTGTCATCGCTTCTGCAAACCGATAAATGGGTTTTCGCCAGTCAGCATGAATAATATGAAGAATCGCGGACAACAATGTTCCGGAGTGGCTCATACCAATCCAGAACACGAAGGTGGCAATATACATATCCCACATATGTGGATTGTTAAGGTTTGCCGGCCCCATACCTGTGGTGTACTGGATGTATTCCGCGAATGCGGCACATGCCAGCATCAGAAGACATATCCCCACGGCAATCCAGTAAGCTTTGCGTGGATTCTCCATACTGCGCAAGACATCTTCGTTGATCTTGGCCCACGCTATTTGTTCATTAATATCTTTTTCGTTATACATAAGCGCTCTTCACCGTTGTTATTCTTTAAAGCCTAGAAATTAATAGTGATTAACTCCAGTTAAACGTCTTCCCTCACCCGTTCCAGATACATGACTGAAGGGTCTACATTTAACTCTTCAAAAATTCGATAACCGCGCAATTCCGGATTGTCTTTCTTTTGCTTGGTTAAGCGGCGTTGTACCTGGTGCTTTTTCCATATCTTGGCAACCTGGCTGTTTTCATCCTTGTAGTCACCAAACACAATGGCGTTAGTTGGACATGCTTGTGCGCAAGCTGTCATTGCCTCACCATCGGCCACCGGACGGTCTTCCATTTTGGCCTTGTCTTTTGCGCTCCTGATACGTTGAACACAAAAGGTACATTTTTCCATGACCCCTTTATCCCGCACGGTAATGTCAGGATTAAGTTGCATATTCAGTGGCTCAGGCCAGGAATCTTCATAGTAGGAATAAAAATTAAAATAACGATTGCGATAAGGACAGTTATTGGAACAATAACGTGATCCAATGCAGCGATTGTAAACCTGGGCATTCAATCCGTCAGGCGTATGATAAGTAGCAGCAACCGGACAAACAGGTTCACAGGTTGCGGCATCACACTGTTGACACATCATGGGCAGGAAACTGGCTCCCTGCTCCGGATGATCCAGTTCGCTTTGATCCCAGTAACGTTCAAGACGCAACCAGTGCATAGCCTGGCCTTTTTCAAAGCGCTCTTTGCCAACTACGGCGAGATTATTTTCTGCGTAACATGCGGTTGAGCAGGCATTGCAGCCAATACAAATATCCAGATCGATCGCCATACCCCATTGATGCTCATAATCATGGAAACCACCTTCTTCGTGTCCTTTACGATACTGCGACCAGTTACCCAATAAGTTTTCTAAAGACATGTTTACGCTCCCTCCGTCCGGTTAACTTGCTTAGCCGGAACGGTAATAACAAACTTACGTCCTACCTGTGTATCACTTGCCCCTAACCGAACCACCACTTCTTTATCTCCGGTCGGGCTTGCGTTAACCCGAGTAGCATACATGGCTAACTCACCCGTTTTTTCTTCTTTTACCGGATTTAACAATTTCAATGGATTGACACCAAGACCTTTGGCATAGCGACCGTGCTCTTCATGCCCTTGCCCCATGGGGATGGCAATAACATCGGGATGAATACTCTTTATCACGACAGCTTGTACTTTCACTGTACCGTGTTCGGATTCAACGTTTATGATACTGCCGTGCTTAATGCCTAGCTTATCCGCTGTTGAAGGATGAATTTCTGCCCAGGAACCCCAAACTACTTTCGCGATTTGATCAGGCGCTTCCTGTAACCAGGGGAGATTGGCATGACGACCATCCCACAAACCGAGTCGTGCCGAAGCTACAAAGTGATAGGCGAACTTGGAGTCAGAGCTGCCAGCACCCGGATCATCAAACGATACCGGTGTTGCCGAAATTGATTTACTGCCATTGGAAACTTTTATCAGACCCTTTTGCAACGCAGCGTTCCAGGCATCATTGTCCGACATTCCTGCTTCTTTATACGCTGCCGGCATCGCGCTATGCGCATTTTTCAGATAAGCATAGTAATCAGCAAATACACTATAAACATCTTTCTTGGCCGCCTTCAGTAAATCCAGCATGATGTCACCAAAACCTTTTGTTTCGGCATACAGTTTTTCCATCAAAGGTTGTTGTACACCAATTGCGACCTGTCCCGGCTGATAAGCGGCTACATGAGTACCCCAATCCTCCAGGTAAGAAGCAGCAGGCAACACAACATCTGCCGCCATTGTGGTTTCATCCGGGTAGGAAGAAATTGCCACTTTGAAAGGCACATCATTTAACGCAGAATCCATTTCCATCGCTGCAGGTGCGGTATATTTCGGATTAGTACCGTAAAAGAATACAGCAGCCAGTTGCTTGCTCTTGGCCGCTTGCACGAAATCAAACAGATCACCGGTGCCGCCTGTCCTGGCCTGCAACTGATCGAATGGAAAATCGCCCCGGGATTCGATAGTCTGACCAACGTTACCTAACAAATGATTAAGTAACATTACAGCTGCAACAGACGCATAACCTTTGGCTTGTCCTTCAACAGGTGCGCCGGCCAATACCAGACTGGGCGAACGCTCTACAAGTAGCTCAGCAATGCGTTGCAAACGCTTTTCATCAACGCCGGCAGCTTTCGCAGCAGTAGCCGCGTCATATTTATTAACCAGTCCTTGCACATCCGCCGGTAAGGACGACATGTCTTTGCCATGATTCTTCACCAACAGGTTGGCAATACCCAACGCAAGCACACCCTCAGTACCTGGTTTAGCGGGAACCCATAAGTCTGAATTAGCACCGGTCAGTGACATCTTGGGTTCGATGGTCACCAGCAAACCACGTTGCTTTTGTTTACGAAACTTGGCGTACTCACCGGCAAAATGTACCGGGGAAATCCAGGTGCCAAGAAAATCTGCGCCAAAGGATAAAACCATTTGCGCTTTATCCAAACGCAAGCGAGGCATCGCCTCACCTAACATGTCTTTGTTGACTGCTTGCCAGACTGAAGTATTAATCGCTTCGTGAGCGTAATGGTTCTTGGAGCCTACCGCTTCAAGATGATTGTTAACCAACGCTGCCTGGTGACCACTCAGGGTACCCGTAAACCAGGCAACCTGATCAGCGCTGGCGGAAGACAATTTGCCCTGAATGGCGCCCATGGCTTTTTCCCAGCTAACAGGCACCAGGTTTCCACCTTCACGCATCATGGGCGTTTTTATTCGATCAGGATTGTAATGACCTTGCACTCCACCCTGTCCCATCATGCAGATATTGCCGTTGTTCATAGATGAACCGGGATTACCTTCCAGTTTCAACACACGGCCTTCGCGTACACGTCCGTGAATACCACAACCCGCTTCACATTGCGTACAAGTGGAGGCATACCATACGCCCACACCCGGGATGACATACTCTTCGGGCATTAAATAGGAAACGACGTCTTCCTTGCCTTCTTCCAGGGTTACAGTTGAAGGTAAGTCACATCCACCCAGGGCAGTGCCGGCACTCCCCAATCCCATAATCTTTAAAAAATTCCGACGGTCAATTTTTCCGCTCATAATTATTGTTCCGCTGTTTTAATTCAGTTCTTGATGATTCTTTTTGTTGGAAATCTGTTTTAGTAAAACCAACGTGTCCAGTAAAACTATTTGTGACACTTCCAGCAGTCACCAGGACCGCCATTGTTTATGTGACAAGTTTTACACCAACCCATATTTAATGGTTTTACCTTGTGTGCAACGGTCATGTTCTCTACTTCACCGTGACAGAAAGCACAGACTTCTTTTACGTTCTCAACTGGAAAATCACGATCAAACACAAACTTCTTCAAATGTTTCTCGTGAGTGAAATGCACGAAGTCAGGAACGTCATGCACTTTTTTCCAGGGGGGTGGAGTTTTGTTTTCCCAGTATTCGGTGAGTTTTTGAATGCGGGGTTTATCTGTTGCGATTACTTTGTGACAACCCATGCATTTACTGGTAGGAGGTATGCCGGCGACCTTGCTGCGACGCGCATAAGTATGGCAGTACATGCAGTTGATGCCATTTTCTTTTACATGGGTGTTATGTGGAAACTCGATGGGTTGTTCCACATTTTCGCCGTTATGGCTTCCACCTGGCGGAATGACCTCAGATGAGTTGGAAGATGATGAAACTACCACAAAGGGATATATGGCAAGTGC
>NZ_CDLKIE010000158.1:0-2594 GCF_975902315.1 Kaarinaea lacus
CTCCTCTTAGCGCCGCAGAGTTTCTTTGTGCGCAGGTAGTATCCCGCCTTTGGCTGGTCATGCTCATTACCGTCATTGTTTACATTGGCACTTATCTATTACTGGATATCCCTATGTACGGTTCTTATCTGAATTTGCTGCTGATTTTTATCCTTGGATCAATCAGCATGATCAGCATTGGTTTGTTGATCGCGGCCCGAACAGCCAGCGAGGAATTTGCCGGTGGTGTATTAAATTTAATAAGCTGGCCGATGATGTTTTTGTCCGGTGTCTGGTTCTCGCTGGAAGGAATTCATCCACTACTCCAGAAAGCAGCACTTATTTTCCCCTTAACGCATCTGATTAATGGAGCTCGCGCTATCATGCTGGATGGTGCCGGTTTTGTGGAAATTGCACCTTATTTGCTTACACTGACCATCATGAGCGCAATATTACTAACAATTGGAGCGATCACATTCAGGTGGGAGTAACAAGCGCTCCATTCTTCAATCGTAACAGCTGGAAATCTCTCGAAATCAATCGTCTACTTCAAGCATTTCAAAATCAGATTTTCCTACCCCACAATCAGGGCATTCCCAGTCTTCAGGTACATCTTCCCAACGCGTGCCCGGTTCAATACCTTCTTCCGGTAAACCTTCCGCTTCATCATAAATATAACCACACACCTGGCATTGCCATTTTTTCATTTACAAACTCCTATCTACACAAGGCTGGAACTAACGCTTTTATAAATCACTACTTATTACGAGCAATTAAGGGAACGTAATGATATAGCGAAAATCGAGGATTGAAAACTGGCAATAATCCAGATAGTTAACCATTCCCGGCGAATGCAATAAACCGTAATTTTCGATGTTGACACTTTGCAGCACCCCTATTGTTATCATCCTGACAACAGGATTTTTCCAGCATCAAACATCAGTGGGCAAAAAGGCGTATTGAATAGTGGTATTAGGGAATCGTGCTTTATCTAAAAAAGACAGGATAATATGTCCAGTAAGCCACAAATTTTATGTAGTTGTGACATAAGCATGAGAAAAAAGTACAATGCACCATAGAAACAATAAAAATAATTCAACAAGCAGCAATCTGTAACTTGAAGCGGTAGAAAAATGACGATCAAATTTCCTTCTTTTAAACAATATTCATCAGGCCTGGTTGCGACACTGCTTGTGTTTGCATTGTTATATTTTTTAATGGAGGGTTTACAAATAATATCTATAGCTACTCTACCGGCTGTACTCGCAGGATTGCTTATCGGACAGTTTATCGGCGCAATGTTCACCGGTACTGCAGGCGCAGCAATTCAGCAAGAGAGCGGAAGTGGCGTTACTCAAACTATTTATATCGGAAACTTGCCTTTTAAAACTACCCGCTCTGAGCTCAGCGAATTATTTTTGCCTTTTGGCCGGGTTCACTCGGCACGTATAATGATAGATAAAGCAACACGCAAACCACGTGGTTACGGGTTTGTAGAAATGGATAGAAAAAACGCTTTGAAGGCTATTAACAAGCTAAACGGCAGTTCTTTCATTGGCCGTAATATCAAGGTTAGTGAAGCAAACGAACGCAATTAACATTACTGCTGCATGTGCAAGCCATTAAATTCTGCCACCAATCTCGCCGAGCGGAAAATCAGTGGATGTCACAATAAACATCAACTTGCCATTTTTAATATCACTAAAATCATTAGCACCAAAAAGCACCCCGGGTGATAGTTGCCAATAATTCTGGCTTGCTTCCAGGTTATACAGCAATTTTCCATTTTCTGTACTGTTTGGATTACTAGTCCGATACAACATAACATTTAACGGCGTTATGTCAGATACACGCACTATAGCCTCAGCGTTGCCATCAATGCCGTTTAACGTTAAAAAGGCTTTTCCACTTGCACCAGTTACGACTTCCGGAATCAGATTCATACCCGATAATCCAGTGGCGAATACCGAATAATGAAATAAATGCAGCTGCCCCCTGATCTCACCTTCGGGGTGTGATTCGCTGTATGCCTGCACATAGAATTGCGCAGCATTCAATTGTTCAAGTAGCTCTGAAGGTAATACTGTGTTTTCCGGAATTCGCCAAACTCCAGACTCAGCAGGATCGGTGACATAATCCACTACCAGGTCTCCTTCCAGTCCAGCGAGCCCGGCATGCATACTGACCTGTGTCGGCATTATATCTGCTGAGTGGCGTACACTGCCCTGTATTTCACCGGTTATAAAATCAACTGACAGATAACTGGTTCCGGTTGCCATGCTAACACTGTTATTACTCACCACCTGAGCGCTATCCAGAACATTGATCATTAATTCCTGGCCACCCAGTAACAATTGCCCGCGCAGTTCGCCAGTGACGTTTTTAGCCGTAGTCACCAGCACGTAAAGTCCACCCCGCATCAGGAGTTCGATCTCCTCATTGCTTAGCAAATAGTTATTCGGCACATACCATTGCCCCGAATCAGCGGTGTCAGGGGACAGGTTCAAAACCACGTTACCGTTTTCCCCGCCAAATCCCTTACGAATCTGGACTTGCTGTATGGTGGTATTTCCAATCGGGGTAATACTAACCCCCCCATTGATAGCATTTGATGA
>NZ_CDLKIE010000159.1:0-3533 GCF_975902315.1 Kaarinaea lacus
GGATGTCTGGAGATGGTTTGGGTGACCACGGCATGTTCATGCGATTATTAGTTCCGTATACTAAGGACATGTTTTGCCTGGCTAAAATTATTTGAAGTAGAAGTTATGTATGAAAACTGATCCGGACAAATTATTAAAAAAGCACAAAAAGCTCGTGCATTCTGAAATGCTTAAAGTAACCTCGCATGTGCAAAGACAGGAAGGTGACTGGATAATAAACACGCTCATGATTGAGGGCTATGATGTACCTTTTACAAGCGACAAAAAGCCTACAAAAATATTAAGGGCGCCCGTGTTAATTTAACCTACTATCCCGATGTGGACGTTGTAGCAGGGATGGAATTCGAAATAATGAGAGTAGTAAGAATTAAGATTGCTTGAGAAACAAAATAGTGTATTACTGCCTAAATACCGCTAACGTTAATATCGCTAACGTTAACACCACTAATTGTATCAGGTGACGCAAATGAAAATTGAAGGTTCATGTTATTGTGGTGCCGTTTCGTATTCTGCAACAACCCATACGCCATATCCTTATATGCATTGCTATTGTTCGTTTTGCCGGAAGACGGGTGGCAGCGGAGGCTACGGAATTAATATTATGGCGTTGGCGAACTCTCTGTCGGTTAATGGTGAAGCGTATCTGGAGTATCATCATGGTATGGAACATGATCCGGATACTGACGAACTGAAACAAAATGAGAACAAGCGTTTTTTCTGTCGCCAGTGCGGAAGTCCATTGTGGGCTCATGACCCACGTTGGTCGGAATGGATTTATCCTTTCGCATCTAATATCAGTACACCTTTACCTAAACCGCCGGAGATCGTGCATATAATGCTGGATTTTGCTGCGCCCTGGGTTGAGGTACCCTCTGGTGAAGGTCATCGTCATTTCCAGCGTTACCCGGATGAAAGCATCGAACACTGGCATAAACGCCATGGGCTGTTTGTGGAATAAGACTCATTATTTAATTCATATTTAAACATCGTTAAAGGAAGAGCTATGTACAAGTGCCAACACTTCGCCATTCATGAACTGGTGCCACCGCATGTCTATCAGCAACGCGGTGAAAAAGCATGGGAGTTACTGGATGAGCGATTGCTAATAACCCTGGATCGCTTAAGAATGCGTTATGGTTCCATGACGGTGAATAATTATTATTGGGGTAAAGATCGGGAATGGAGTGGGTTACGAACTGCGGATAGTCCTTTCTACAGCGCTTTTAGTCAGCATTCGTTTGGTCGGGCGGCAGATTGCCTGTTTAAAGATAAAACCGCTGAAGAAGTTCGGCAAGACATACTGGCGGATCCGGGTGATCCGGATTTTGAGTTAATAGGTAGTCTGGAACTGGGTGTGTCATGGTTACATTTTGATGTCAGGAATTGTGACAGGATAAAAACCTATTATCCTTAATGTGTTTTTCAGTAGTAAAGTCAAACGAACAAAAATTTGAGGGCAACAACATGAACGATCAAACACAAATTGAAATGGAGGCAGCGGCATTTAGAGGGTTAATACAACATCTGCAGAAACGCACCGATGTTCAGAATATTGACCTGATGAATCTTGCGGGATTCTGCCGTAATTGTCTGGCTAAATGGTATATGGGTGCTGCTAAAGAACGAGGTGTTGAAATGAATTACGATCAGGCCCGCGAATATGTTTACGGTATGACCTATGATCAGTGGAAATCTCAGTATCAAACCGAAGCGACGGAAGCGCAGTTGAAGAAGTTTGAAGAGACAAAATCCACGCATGCGTTTTAATTAACCGGATTGGCTATTGGAAAAATTCAGCGAAAATATACCCACATCATGCAAAGGATCATGATAATTTTATATAAATTACATGATGTTATTGGTACAGCGTGAAGAGCCGGCCGGATACATTCGGTCAGAAGCAGGTAGCGATTCAGGTAGCTCTATATTCCTTGCTTCAAATGCTGCAGTTCTATTAATTTGAGTTATCCATCTATTACTTGACTGAAACAGTCGGGTATCCTATAGATTAACTATAGGCGTTTTTGTCTCTGGATATTAGGCATCGCCGGATATGAGGAGGCTGTTATCACATCGTGCAACATCCGCGATTCTTTTTTCCAGTCCATTGCCTTTTTTATTTTGTAAAGATTGATAACCATTTATCACAAAAGGTGGTGACGAAATGAGGCGTATGACTAATCAAAGCCATCGAAAAGCGATGCAGCAGAAAGTGCTGCTTAAATTTGACGAGGATGGTTTTTTAAGTGATCCCAGCCAGTGGAGTGAATCCATTGCACGATTAATTGCCGCTCGGGATGGAGTGGGGGAATTGACGCAAGAACAATGGAGTATCATCCGGTCGATGCGCGTGGAATATTTTAAATATGGCGCACCGCCTGTACCACGTTTTGTTTGTCACATTAATCATATGCAAAAAAACTGTATGAGCATGCTGTTTGATAATAATCGCCGGGAAGCCTGGCGGATAGCGGGTTTGCCCAATCCGGGTGAGGAGGCCAAGGCCTATTTGTAATATTCCGGACACTTATGCTGGAGGTGCTGGTTGGTCTATGGAAGGACCGGGTCGAAAGGAATGAGAATAATTGTTACAGGCTTGTGTCTGAAAGTAGTCGCTGGACCGTAAGTTTTGTCCAGCGACTCTTTTTTTACATACAGAAAGTTGCAGAAAGCGTTAACGACAAAGAGCGAACGCTTTATTTATTGGCGTTGCGTTCCAGAGTTTCCTTGATGACTTCGTCAGCCACGTTTTTCGGACAAGGCGAATAGTGCGAGAACTCCATGGAAAACTGACCGCGACCAGAAGTCATGGTACGCAGGTCGCCGATGTAGCCAAACATATCCGCCAAAGGCGCTTCTGCTTTAATGCGTACACCTGTGGTTCCTGCTTCCTGACCCTGAATCATGCCGCGGCGACGGTTAAGGTCACCGATGACATCACCCACATGATCTTCAGGAGTGAATACGTCCACTTTCATGATAGGTTCCATCAACTGTGCGCCAGCCTTGGGCATGGTTTGACGATAAGCGGCCTTGGCTGCAAGTTCATAGGCTACTGCAGATGAGTCAACGGGATGGTAACCACCATCCATCAGTATCACTTTGAAGTCCAGGCAGGGGAAACCGGCCAGTACGCCTTTTTCCATGCTCAGCTCAAAACCTTTGGAAACCGCTGGCCAGAATTCACGCGGAATGTTACCGCCGGTAACCTGGGATTCAAACTCATAACCGCTACCCGGTTCGCCAGGTTCTACGACATAGTCAATCTTGGCGAATTGTCCGGAACCACCCGTTTGTTTCTTATGGGTGTAGCTGTCTTCAATACGCTGGGTGATCGTTTCGCGATAAGCTACCTGGGGTTTACCCACTTCAACTTCTACCCCGTGAGTCCGTTTCAGGATATCGATCTTGATGTCCAGGTGTAATTCACCCATTCCCTTAAGAATGGTTTCACCACTGTCTTCGTCTGTTTCAACACGGAACGATGGATCTTCCTTAATCATTTTACCCAGTGCGATACCGAGTTTTTCAGA
>NZ_CDLKIE010000160.1:0-8980 GCF_975902315.1 Kaarinaea lacus
CGCATTGGTGGGCTATGATGCGGTGACTGCGACCGTCATCAAATTACGCAAAGCGCTGGGCGACAGTGCCAGACAGCCTCGCATTATTGCCACCATCCCAAAAAAAGGTTATCAACTGATTGCGCCAGTAACATGCATTGATAGCAACACCACTATTGATCGCACTACTCCATCAGTCACATCATCACTGGAAGATACGGATAGCGGTCAGTCAGCAACACTTCCTTCAGACTCAGGCAAAAATAAATACGTTGTCATCGGTGCAGTGATGCTGGCACTGGTAGTGGTCGTTGCCTGGCTGGCAGTATCAAAGTTTCAAAGTCAACCCAGCAGCGAGTTGCCGTCACTTATTGTGCTACCTATTGAAAACCTGGGAGCCAGTGACGAGCACGACGTATTCGTTGATGGTATCACCGAAGATATTATTACCGACCTCTCACGTTTATCGAGCCTTATGGTATTCGCCAGCAATACCACCTTCAAGTACAAGGGTCGCCAGGTTACTGCGCAAGAGCTGCGTGATGAACTAAATGTCGATTTTATGCTGAAGGGCAGCGCCAGACGCCACGATAATGAGATACGCATCAATATACAGCTGGTCAATACCGAAACCGGTTTCAATGTCTGGGCAGAACGCTACGATAGAAAAGTGGAAGAAGTATTTGCCGTGCAAGATGAAGTAACGGGCAGCCTGGTCAAAGCCCTGGCGATCAAACTATCCGCAGAGGAAAAATCCCGGTTGGCACAGCGCACAACGAACAATTTGCAGGCCTATGAATACTTTCTGGAAGGACAACGATTATCAAGACAATACGACAAGCAGGCCAATGAGCAGGCAATGGAAGCGTACAAACAGGCAATCAAAATCGATCCTGCCTATGGTCGCGCCTATGGCACATTAGCATATAGCCTGTCTCAGGCCTTTCGGCGAGGCTGGACTGACACACCCAACGAAACGTTAAGCCGTGCATTATCACTGGCTGAACAAGGTGTTCAACTGGATAGTACAATTCCGCAAACCTACTGGTCTCTTGGTTTTGTTTACCGGGCGCGCAAGGAATTCGACAAAGCGGAAAAGGCTGTATCTGAAGCCATTCGCATTGCGCCGAATTATGCGGACGGATATGGATTACTTGCATTGATCCATAATAGTCTCGGTAATGCTGATAAAGCTCTGGAATATGCGACACGAGGAATGCAACTTAATCCGTATTATACCTGGGACTATCTGTTTAATGTGGGTTTCGCACAATATCTGCTAGGTAACTACGAGCAGGCAATCGAAGCGTTGGAGAAAGCACAGGAGCGTAATGAAAATGCAATCCCTATTAAAATATTTCTCGCAGCCAGTTATGTGCAAGCCGGCAGGATAGAAGACGCCCAATGGATAACGGAACAGCTTCAGATCATGAATCCGGAAACCACAATTACGCATACTGACGATGCTATCGCGCTTATCCATCCAGAATTCAAGCAATTGCTGCTGGATGATTTGCGAAAGGCCGGATTACCAGAATAAATCTCTTAAGCATGCTAACTGCGAATAAATTATGTTGCTAAAAAATGAAACAGGCTGATTCACCAAATACCAACAAACCATTTCAGGTTGGTGAATGGATCGCTGACCCGGATAGCGATCGCCTCCAACGTGGGGAAGCAGAAGTCAGGCTGGAACCCAAGGTGATGAGTGTACTGGTTTGCCTGGCGCGAAATCCTGGCAAGGTGGTAAGTCGAGAAACACTGGAAAGCACCGTCTGGGCTGGCACCATTGTCGGTTACGATGCCATTGCCGGCAGTATCATTAAACTACGCAAGGCACTGGGTGATGATTCACGGAATCCACGATACATAGAGACGGTATCCAAAAAAGGCTACCGTCTGATTGCTGATGTGTCATCGGGTATTGCTAATGAAGTAAGCACTGAGGATGGTCATGACACAGAAGACAGCGAGCCAGATGAATCCCGCGCGCCTGCGCCCTACCAAACCAGGGCAAGATCTGTTACCACTCAGTTGACTGCGGCCGTTATAGGACTGATTATTATTGTTGCAGGCTGGCAAATTCTGAATACAGAGCCAGGCTCAATACCAAATCGCAATGCGGAAGCAGTCGAAGAATCGACAAAGAGTAATCCTTCTCCTAAAACACCTTCAATAGTTGTATTGCCTTTTAAAAATCTCAGTAACGATCCACAACAGGAATATTTCAGCGACGGCATTACTGATGACATTATTACTGACTTGTCAAAGGTTGGCGCATTACGAGTGGTTGCCCGCCAATCTGCCTACCACTACAAAGATACGACAATCAGTCTTAAGGAAGTCGCGCGCGATCTGGATGCTCTTTACATTGTAGAAGGCAGCGTGCAAAAAGCTGGTCAACGCATTCGCATCAACGTCCAACTTACCGATATTGAAAAGGGGCACCACCTTTGGGCTGAACGTTTTGACCGGAACCTGGATGATGTATTCGCCATCCAGGATGAAATCGCTCGACGCGTCATTGATGCCATGTTTGTCACACTATCGGATCAGGAAAATCAGCGCGTACTATACCGCACCACCAACAGTTTTGAAGCGTACGATGCTTTATTGCTTGGATTGCAACATTCTAAAAATCGAACCAGGCAAGGCCATGATTTGGCAATGGAAGCATACCAACATGCCATTGAGCTGGATCCAGACTACGCGCGTGCTTATGGTGCAATGGCTGTTGCACTGACACGTGGCTACCGATTTCAATGGACGAATCTATCAATGGCGGAAGCTCAGGAACGCGCCATTCAACTGGCAAACAAGGCCATCGCACTCGACCAGTCCACGCCACAGATATACTGGTCTCTGGGATTTGTGCACCTGTTTCGCAAGGAATACCCGCAAGCCGAAGCGGCTGCCATGCAGGCCATTACATTGTCACCCAATTACGCCGATGGTTATGGCCTGCTCGCGTTTATTGCCAACTGGCGAGGCAAGGCAAAGGAAGCGGAACGTTACATCAAAAAAGCCATCGCACTCAACCCCTATCACACTTTTGATTATCCCTGGAACCTGGGCCTGGCTTATTACGGCCAGGGTCGATACGAAGATTCAGTCAAGGCTTTACAGGACGCTCTTAACCGAAACGAAACCGTGTTGAATCCGCGTTTATTTCTTGCTGCATGTTATATCAGGCTCGACCGCCTTAATGACGCAGAATGGGAGATTGAACAACTGGGCATTCTAAGGCCAGGCATCACAATTACACATCTTTCAAATACTGTTCCCTTTGAAAACAAAAACCATCTGAATGTTTTTCTAGATGATTTGCGTAAAGCAGGTTTATCAGAGTAGGACGTTAGACATACACAATGAGCATCGCAATATTGATCAAAAATATCGACGAGTAAATCGATTAACTCTGGAATCATCGGATTGTCAACAAACGGAGCGATCAAGCATGAATACCGATTCCCCGATCAACTGTGAACATATTCTTGACGCCGCATTACGTCTCGGTGCTACTAAAAAACACTGGGAAGACTTGCAGCTATACGAGGTGGCTGATGACCTGGGAATTTCATTAGCGCAACTACGAAACTGTTTCGCACAAAAAGATGAACTCACCGATGCCCTGTTCGACCGCGCGGACAATTATTTACTGGAACAATGCAGCAAAGAAAAGATGTCACCGCTGTCAATGCGTGAACGATTACACATCGCTATCATGACATGGTTAGACAGCCTGGCCCCGCATCGCGCCATTGCCCGACAAATGTTGAAGTACAAACTGGAATTTGGCCATGTGCATTTACAGGTGCTGGGCCTGATGCGCATTAGCCGAACTGTACAATGGATTCGCCAGGTATGCATCTGTGAGGCAACCGATACAAAGCGCATCATCGAAGAAGTTGTATTGTCTTCCATCTATTTGATGACATTTACGTATTGGTTGTGGGATAACTCCAACAACCAGCAACGAACTCGAGACAAACTCAATAACTTACTTAATGTGGCGGAAAAGGGGGCAACCACACTTAACAAGTTTGCATCTACCAGGAGCAGCTGATCCTTGGACACCATGACCCATGGACTGCTTGGCGCATTGACCATACGCAGCATTCCTGTACGCAATGAAAATATATCACTTAAAGAAATTACGCTATTAGCTTTTATTGCTGCAATATTCCCCGACATAGATTATTTAACATTCTGGATTCACCCACTGCAGTTTCTTGCCGAATGGCACCGCGCGGCGACACACTCGTTTGTCATGATGCCAGTGTGGTCCATCACTATTGGATTTATTGCGGCTTCCATTGTGAAAGCACGTTGGAAATGGCGGGTGTATTCATTAGTATGCGGCATCGCAATTTCCACACACATTCTGTCGGATATGATCACCATCTACGGTACGCAAATTTTCAATCCCATCTCAGACTATAAAGCAGTAATCGGTACCACATTTTTTATAGACGGTTACTTTACCGGTATCGTGCTAACCGGCCTACTCATTTCAATACTTCTAAAAAGATTTAAAACCCAGTATCATCGCCCGTTTGCCGCAATTACTATTTGTGTATTGATATCGTACCTGGGATTACAGACTTATTTTCGCTCGATAGCCAACGAATTCGCCCACCAATATGTAGAAGAAAACCAACTGCATAATGCAGTAGTCCATAACCTCCCTCAACCGTTCTCCCCCACACACTGGAAAATTATTATTGAAGGTACTGATTATTACCAGGTAAGTTTTGTTAACGTCATGCCCGCTCACTGGCATCAGGCATTCACGCAATTCATGGTTAAATTACTCTCCGCGGAAAGTCAAATTTTCATAAATGCTGTGAGATACTATCGACCGTTTGAAGAAGCAACATGGGAGCGTTTTCAAAAAATCGAAAACCAGGATCATAAGGTAGTCGATATATGGAACCTGGATGAATTCTCCGCCTTCCGTAAATTTGCCATTTTTCCGGTGCTCTATCGAATGGATAATGATGATGCTGGTACTTGCTTCTGGTTTACGGATTTGCGCTATGTTTTCCCGGTAATGCTCCCTCCGTTCCGTTATGGTATGTGTGGCAGTCAAAACCAATGGTCACCTTATCGCCTGCAGCGCAATACAATAAATAGCCGAAGGCCACTTCAATGGCCATTTTTGTAGTACGAACATTTTCTGGTTGAGGGAAATATCTGCATTATTGACAACAGGCAAATTATCGAACTAACCTACTTTATTCGCTTGCTTCTTAGATCAAGAATTGTGATTACGCCGTTTCTAATTAGCCCCAACGATACCAGCCATGAATTCCCCGATGTCTCCCTGGCATTGGAAGAACCTAATGGATTGCTGGCCGTGGGTGGTGACTTATCACCTGAAAGGCTACTGGCTGCATACCGTCATGGCATTTTCCCCTGGTTTAATCCGGGTGAACCTATATTGTGGTGGTCACCTGATCCTCGCGCTGTGTTATTCCCGAATGATATAAAGATTTCTCGCAGTCTGCGTAAAACCATTAACAGGAATATTTTCACGTTGACTACAGACCTGGCGTTTGATGAGGTGATGAAAGCATGCCAGGCTCCCCGCTTGAAGCAGCAAGGCACCTGGATTAGCGGTGAAATGCGCATCGCTTATGGCAAAATGCACGAGTTGGGGTACGCACATTCAGTCGAGTGCTGGCAAAACAATGAACTGGTGGGCGGTCTTTATGGCATGGCGATTGGCCAGGTATTCTTTGGCGAATCGATGTTTTCCAAAGAAAGGGATGCTTCAAAAGTTGCATTAGTCCATTTAACTGGCAAACTTAAAGAATGGAATTATCAACTCATTGATTGCCAGGTTCAGTCGGAACACCTCATTAGCCTGGGAGCAATAGATATACCACGGGAACAATTTTGTGCCTATTTAAACCAATGGTGCGAGAAAACTGTTAACGCGAACGCATGGAGAAGTCACTGGACTAACGATGAACAATAGAAGACAACCGATTCCAGTGATGCGCCATACTCTGTTGGTAATCTCATTTTAACTATTGACGATATGGATAATGCTTATTCTTCCAAGGCCGTAAACTCACTGGCGTTTTTCGCCAGCGAACCACATGCCTGTAGTTACCTGGACGACCATACCGCTGTCTCCCTGTTTGCCGATCCAACGGTGCCCATGACTATGCCGGTTTACAGTCGCCTTGCAGATTATGGTTTTCGACGCAGCGGTGCACACATTTATGCACCTAACTGCCCTCACTGCCATTCCTGTATCCCGATTCGGATACCAGTAGACATATTTAAGCCCAACCGCTCTCAGCGGAGAGTGATGAACAAAAACGAGAATCTAACCGTAAAATGTATTCCTGCAGCATTCCAGCAGGATCATTTTGAATTGTACCAACGCTATCTCAGTTACCGTCATTCCGGCAGTACCATGGAAAATCCCAGCAAGGAAGATTATATGAATTTTCTTTCCTGCGACTGGAGTGAAACCTATTTTTATGAGTTTCGTAGCGGAAACCGATTAGTCGCGGTCACTGTTGCGGATAAACTCGTGCAGGGTTTATCTGCCGTATATACGTTTTTTGATCCAGACTATGAAGCGCATAGCCTGGGAACGTACGCTATATTATGGCTGGTACAGGAAACCGCTTCGTTACAGTTACGCAGGCTTTATCTGGGTTACTGGATTCCAAACTGTAGAAAGATGCAGTATAAATCTTCCTTCCGACCTGCAGAAATATTTACCAATGGGCGCTGGATCCCCCTGTCGGATACCCACCTCTTCGGCAATTAATTTTTAACCAGTTTTTGTTATTTAAGCTTATTATTCAGTAAGTTAAAGATCACCCACCCCCTAAAGAAACAAACCTCCCGGACGATATAAAAATCAAGGCATCACAAATGGACTTCTAGGACCAATCTAGTCTTTAACCGTTAGAAAGGTACGGGAGGAACCCGAGAAAACTATACCAATTCTAATGCAGGTTAACAGAGGCTAGAAATCATGCTCAGCTATATTTACAGTGTTGCCAAAGAATTCGAACAAGAACACGGTTTTAGTCCTAACCTGTTATATATGAACTACGCACATCTTGAGTGCTTGAAACAGCAACTCGAAGACCCCAACGATTTTAACGCCATCCTGGTATTTCTGGGTATGGAACTGATCTTACAACAGGAAGCTGTCCATCCGTCTGTCGCATGGGCACACACCCCCTGGAAACAGGCAATCCATATATAGGGCGCCGCTACGGCACCAATTTCACTCATTCCCGCAGAATCCACACTAATACCGGATTTAGTGTGTGCTAAATTTTGAAAAATTGGTCGAGATCAGGCATTATGTGCCACGAATTGCCCATAGTGGGGCTCAATTCGTGGGATGGCTTCTAATTGCCCAATCCAATTTTGCCAGTTTTTGGTTTAGCGAATCTAGAGTTAAGGAATTTATGCCTAAAGAAGAACACATAGAAATGGAAGGTACCGTCGTTGAGACGCTACCCAACACCATGTTCCGCGTCGAACTGGAAAATGGCCATGTGGTAACTGCTCATATCTCCGGAAAAATGCGCAAGCATTACATCCGCATACTGACGGGCGATAAGGTTACCGTACAATTAACGCCTTACGACCTGTCCAAAGGCCGCATAGTCTTCCGCGCTCGTTAATATTCTCGTTAGGGGCTATCGCGCCCGGCTCAACCAGGCGTTACCATTTCCAGGAATTTTAGCAATTGACCAACGCAGCAGTGCTGCGTTGGATTGGCAGGATATCTTTCAGTTATATAAAAAAATTGCCAGCTAGCGACTGCTAGCTGACGGTTTCTTTTTCGTGTTCTTCTTCAATATCAAATTCAAAACTTAGCTGATCATCTTTGACAGAGACAGTCACTTCTCCACCATCCGCCAGACGACCGAACAACAGTTCTTCCGCTAATGATTTCTTGATACTTTCTTTCACTACACGCGCCATGGGTCGGGCACCCATTTTAGGATCATAGCCATGCATAGCTAACCAGGCACGGGCTTCATTATCCACGTTAAGGGTAACTTTCTTCTCGAGCAATTGTGTTTCAAGCTCACAAATAAACTTGTCAACCACATAAGAGATTGTTCGCTCATCAAGGCCCTGAAACTGGATAATACCATCCAGGCGATTACGAAATTCCGGAGTGAAAGTCCGCTTAATTACTTCTCCACTATCGGTAGAATGATCCTGATGGGTAAAACCAATGGAAGGACGACTCATTTGTTCTGCGCCCGCATTGGTTGTCATCACAATTATGATGTTACGAAAATCCGCTTTGCGACCATTGGTATCTGTCAATGTGCCGTGATCCATTACCTGTAATAACAGGTTAAATACATCGGGATGTGCTTTTTCAATCTCGTCGAGCAACAGAACCGCATGAGGATGTTTATTCACCTCTTCCGTTAACAGACCGCCCTGATCGAAACCTACGTAACCTGGAGGTGCACCGATTAAACGCGATACGGTGTGGCGCTCCATGTACTCCGACATATCAAAGCGAATCAGCTCAACGCCCATAATTTGCGCCAATTGTCTTGTAACTTCAGTCTTACCAACACCGGTTGGGCCCGCAAACAGGAAAGAACCAATAGGCTTTTGTTCGTTACCCAGGCCAGCACGCGCCATCTTGATAGCCGATGACAGGGTGGTAATCGCTTCGTCCTGCCCGTATACCACCAGTTTCAGGTCACGCTCCAGATTACGCAAACCTTCCTTGTCGGAACTGGAAACCTGCTTGGGTGGAATGCGCGCCATTTTTGACACAACCAGTTCCACGTCCTTCGCGCCGATGGTTTTCTTACGTTTGGAGGGCGCCAGCAAGCGTTGATTCGCGCCTGCTTCATCAATAACATCAATAGCTTTATCCGGTAAATGACGTTCATTGATATAACGCTCAGACAGTTCTACGGCTGATTTCAACGCCTGACGGGTAAATTTCACACCATGATGTTCTTCAAAGCGAGATTTCAGA
>NZ_CDLKIE010000161.1:0-3738 GCF_975902315.1 Kaarinaea lacus
CTATGATCGAAACGGCGTATTGCTCGCCGAGAACCTGCCAGCGTACAACCTGGAATTAACACCAGAGCGCGTTAAAAACATAGACGCAATTGTTGCGTCTATGTTTTTAACGCGCTCTGGTGTTAATTCCAGCGTACAACCTGGAATTAACACCAGAGCGCGTTAAAAACATAGACGCAACAATTGCGTCCCTGGGTGAAATCATTGAAATTACCGAAGCCGATATCGAACGCTTTAAAGAACAACTCGGACCCTACAATCGTTTTAAACCTATCCCCCTGCGTACCCGTTTAAGTGATGAAGAAGTCGCACGTATCGCGGTCAATCGCTATCGCTTTCCCGGTGTTGATATTGCAGCCGGCTTAATTAGACACTACCCACAGCAAGGATTGATGTCGCACGCTATTGGTTACGTGGGTCGTATTAATGAAAGAGAAATGGAGCGTATCGACAAAACCGAATACGAAGGCACAAACTACATTGGTAAAACGGGTGTTGAACATTTCTATGAGAAAGTCTTACACGGTATCCCCGGGGTGGCGCAAATTGAAACCAATGCACAGGGACGCGCGTTACGTACCTTCGAGCAGGTACCACAGGAACCTGGCATCAATTTACATCTCACTATTGACTCGACATTACAAAAAGTTGCGGAACAGGCATTAGGGGAAGAAAGCGGCTCGGTAATTGCCATCGATCCCAACACCGGTGACGTACTGGCTTTTGTCAGTGCGCCAGTATTTGATCCCAATCTCTTTGTTCTGGGAATCGACCACAAAACCTATAACGCACTGCGCAACGATAAGTTAAAACCATTATTTAACCGTGCATTGCGCGGTCAATACCCACCTGGCTCTACCGTTAAACCATTTTACGGATTAGCAGGCGTGGAAACCGACACCAAAGAGGCAGAAGAGCAAATCACCTGCCGGGGCTGGTATCGATTACCTGGAAAAAAACATAAGTACCGTGACTGGAAAAAAACCGGGCACGGAAAAATGGATATGCACCATGCCATTGTACAATCGTGTGATGTGTATTTTTATGACCTGGCCGTTAGTATGGGGATTGATAAATTATCCGGCTTCATGATGCCATTTGGCTTTAATGACGCAACCGGCGTGGATATTACCGGGGAACTGGGTGGCATCATGCCTACCACAAGGTGGAAAAAAAGAGCCCGGAAAGAACAATGGTATACGGGTGATACCGTAAGCGCGGGTATAGGACAGGGTTATGTCCTGGCAACACCATTGCAGCTGGCAAGCGCAACAGCAACACTGTCGATGAGAGGTAAACGTATGCGCCCACGCGTGGTCAGCGCCCTGGAAAATCCCAACACCAAAGAAGTTCAGCAGCTACCGCCCATACCAGACGCGCCGGTCGATATTGTTGACTCGGAAAACTGGGATAAAGTCATTAATGCTATGCAGGATGTAGCACATCACTGGCGCGGAACCGCCTATCGCATCGGTAAAGACGCCAAGTATAAAATTGGTGGTAAAACTGGAACCGCGCAAGTATTCAGCGTAGCGCAGGATGAAGAATACAAGGAACATGAAATACCCAGGGAATTAAAAGATCACGCATTGTTTATCGCGTTTGCCCCGGTCGAAAATCCAAAGATTGCCGTATCAGTCATTGTCGAACATGGCGGGCATGGTGGTTCAACCGCCGCACCAATCGCAAGAAAAGTAATGGATCATTACTTGCTTCCTATGCTGGAACAGCTGCAGTCTGAAAAGGAAAAAGAACCATCATGAGTTTACTTAACATTAACGTAAATGAATTCGGTGAACGCCGGCAAGGACTGGCGGAGTCTCTACACCTGGACCTTCCTTTATTAATGGGATTAATTGCGCTGGCAATCACCAGCCTGTTTATCCTGTATAGCGCAAGTGGCCAGGACATGGGAATGATCTGGAAACAGTTAACACGTTTTGTATTGGCTTTCATATTCATGTTTGCCCTGGCGCAGGTGAATTCGAACACCCTGAAGCACTGGACACCTTATATCTATGCAATCGGCGTTGTCTTACTGGTTGCCGTGTTAATTGCGGGACAAATCGGTAAAGGCGCACAGCGCTGGCTGGATTTTGGTTTGTTTCGCTTTCAGCCGTCTGAAATTATGAAACTCGCAGTGCCATTGATGGTTGCCTGGTACCTGTCTGAATATCCCCTGCCACCGGATGGTAAAAGAGTGCTCATTGCCTTCATGATTATTTCTATTCCATTCATCCTGATTGTTAAACAACCGGACTTAGGCACCTCATTATTAGTCGCAGGCGCGGGTTTCTTTGCCTTACTGTTCGCCGGCCTGTCCTGGAAAATACTCGCCGTACTGGGAGTAATGGGCGCGGCATCGGCACCCATCGCATGGTCGTTAATGCATGATTACCAACGGCAGCGTGTACTAACACTTCTTGATCCGGAAAAAGATCCCCTGGGATCCGGTTATCACATTATTCAATCCAAAATCGCCATTGGCTCCGGTGGTTTATATGGCAAAGGATGGTTAAACGGCACGCAATCTCAGCTGGACTTTTTACCCGAACGATCAACTGACTTTATTTTTGCTGCCTATGCCGAAGAATTTGGCTTTATAGGCATCCTGGTTCTGCTGGCTATTTATTTGTTTATTTTGGTACGTGGTTTGTTGATCGCCGTTCAGGCGCAAGACACGTTTACTCGTTTATTAGCCGGCAGTTTAATCATGACGTTTTTCATTTATGTTTTTGTGAATATAGGCATGGTCACCGGTTTACTACCTGTGGTAGGTTTACCCTTACCACTGGTAAGTTATGGTGGTACGTCGGTAGTGACCTTAATGGCAGGTTTCGGTATTCTGATGTCAATTCATACCCATCGCAAATTATTACCCAGGTAGATCATATGCAAATCAAATTGGTAAAAACTGTAACCACTTGGATGCTAGTAATGGGATGCTTGCTAGCACCGATAGTTAACGCCGATGTCACACAGCGAGCAGATATCAACGAGTTCATCGACCAAATGGTCAAAAAACATGACTTCGATCGGGATTATTTAGTGAAGGCTTTTAAAAAAGTCAAAACCAATCCCAAAATCATTGAATACATTACTCGACCCGCAGAAGCCAAGCCCTGGTACCAGTACCGGCCTATTTTTCTTAAAGAGGACCGCATCAGAGGCGGCGTAAAATTCTGGCGCCAAAACGCCAAGCATTTGCAGCGCGCTTATGAAGTATATGGTGTAGATCCTGAAATTATCGTAGCCATCATTGGCGTAGAAACCAAGTATGGCAAATACAAAGGAAAGTTCCCGGTAATGAACGCCCTCACTACGCTTGGCTTTGACTACCCAAAACGCTCAAAATTTTTTAAAAAAGAACTGGAAGAATTTTTATTGTTAGCGCGCGAAGAAAAAGCTGATCCCATGAGCATCAAGGGATCCTATGCCGGCGCAATGGGTAAACCACAGTTTATTTCCAGCAGCTACCGACGCTACGCGGTAGATTTCGATGGCGACGGAAAGCGTGACATCCTGAATAGCACGGTCGACGCCATCGGCAGTGTGGCCAACTATTTTGCCCAGCACAAATGGTTTAAAGATGAACCTGTAGCCACTCCCGCAAAAGTTGATGGTAAAGCCTTTAAGAAGATCGTTAAAAAAGGCATTAAACCGGAAACACCGCTAAAAGACGTGCTGGATAACGGCGTCTCCATTGATCAAAAACAATCACCTTCCCTGGAGTCCGCA
>NZ_CDLKIE010000162.1:0-5537 GCF_975902315.1 Kaarinaea lacus
CGGCCAGTACGCTGCCTTCGTGTAGGACCGTCACGGTACGGGCAATAGAACGAACAAAATCCATGTCATGTTCAACCACTACTACGGAATGATCGCCGGCAAGACTGGTTAACAGTTCCGCCGTACGTTCTGTTTCCTGGTGGGTCATGCCCGCGACGGGCTCATCCACCAACAACAACAATGGCTTTTGCATTAGCAGCATACCGATTTCCAGCCATTGGGTTTGTCCATGAGATAATAGTCCGGCGCGCAGATGTACCTGATCTTTCAGTCCTATAATTTCCAGGACTTCATCAATATGGTCGCGCTGTTCACCGGTGAGTGAAGCGACCAGGGTAGGCCATACGGATTTGTTCGTGTGTAAAGCCAGTTCCAGGTTCTCAAATACCGTATGATCGGGGAACACGGTGGGCTTTTGAAATTTTCGTCCTATACCGACCTGTGCTATTTCATATTCGGACATGCGTGTCAGGTCCATGGTTTGACCATAAAACACCGTGCCTTCATCGGGACGGGTTTTACCGGTAATGCAATCCATCATGGTGGTTTTACCGGCGCCATTAGGTCCGATGATGCAACGTAATTCCCCATGGTCGATATACAGTGTCAAATCATTGATGGCTTTAAAGCCATCGAAACTTACGGTCATGTTCTCAATATAGAGAATGGGTCCTTTTTTAATATCAACAACACCGGGTCTAACCGGGCGTACGCCTGAAGTAAATGGGAAACGTTCCTCTGCGACAAACTCGAACACGCGGTCGCGGCGCATGATTTCGCGAAGCTGATCGAGTTGTTTCATGCCTCAGTCTCCGCTTTGGGGGTTGGTGCTATGGGTGGCGTTTCCTGCTGTTGCTTTTTACTGCGTAATTTTGCGATAAGCCCCACGATTCCTTTAGGTAAAAAGATGGTAACCACGATAAACAGTGCGCCAAGTGCAAATAACCATACTTCTGGCAGCGCGGCGGTAAAGTAGGTTTTTGCGTAATTAACAATTCCGGCGCCCAGTGCCGCGCCATATAGTGTTCCTCGACCACCCACGGCAACCCAGACCACCAGCTCAATGGAGTTTAATGGTGAAAATTCACCGGGATTGATAATGCCGACTTGCGGTACATACAGCGCACCGGCGATGCCAGCTAATACCGCTGAGAAGGTAAAGATCCACAATTTGTAACTTTCTGTTTTGTAGCCCACAAAGCGCGTGCGGTCTTCGGCATCGCGAATAGCCACCACAACACGACCAAACTTGGAAGTTACTATATAACGACAAGCCAGGTAACCCAGAGCCAGCGCAATGGTTGAAGCTAAAAACAAACCAATGCGGGTGCTGTCTTCCTGTAAATTGAATCCTAAAATATCCTTAAAATCTGTTAATCCATTATTTCCACCAAAACCCATTTCGTTTCTAAAGAAGGCGAGCATCAGCGCATAAGTCAACGCTTGTGTAATAATGGACAGGTAAACACCGGTTACCCGGGAACGAAATGCCAGCCAGCCAAACACAAAGGCCAGTACGCCGGGAACTAACATGACCATTATCATGGCAAACCAGAACATGTCGAAGCCATACCAGTACCAGGGCAATTCCTGCCAGTTGAGGAACACCATAAAATCCGGTAACTCGGGATTGCCATAAACACCGCGATCGCCAATCTGGCGCATCAGGTACATGCCCATGGCATAACCGCCCAGTGCAAAGAAAGCACCATGTCCAAGGCTTAATATGCCACAATAGCCCCATACAAGGTCTAGTGCAATCGCTAACAGGGCAAAGGTAAGATACTTACCCAGCAGGGTAACCGTGTAGGTTGACAGATGCAGTGCAGAGGACTCTGGTACTGCAAGGTTAAGTATCGGAACAACAACAGCCATTGCTGCAAGAATACCGAGGAATATTTTTCCGCCTTTATTACTGGCAAATAACTGTGCGAAGAGACTTTTGTACTGCATAGTTTAGTTCTCCGCTGCTCGGCCTTTTTGCGGGAACAATCCGCGCGGCTTTTTCTGAATGAATAAAATAATGAATACCAGCACCAGAATCTTGGCCATGACAGCGCCTGACCAGGGCTCTAAAAACTTGTTTACGACACCCAGCGACATGGCGCCAACCAGTGTGCCCCACAGGTTACCCACGCCGCCAAACACTACCACCATGAATGAGTCAATAATGTAGGACTGTCCGAGGTTGGGTCCGACATTCGTCAATTGACTCAACGCGACACCTGCAACTCCGGCAATGCCTGAGCCCAGGCCAAAAGTTAAAGCGTCCACCCATTCAGTTTTAATGCCCATGGCTTTAGCCATGGAACGGTTCTGCGACACTGCACGCACCTGTAATCCTAGTGGTGTTTTCTTTAAAACAGCCAGTAGAGCAAAGAACACCATTAAACTGAAAATGATGATATAAAAACGGTTATAGGTAATGGAGAAAGCGCCGGTTATTTCCAGGGTGCCGCTCATCCATGCCGGTGTTTCTACTGCACGATTCAATGGCGAGAAGATAGTACGTACCAGTTGCTGCAAAATCAGGCTGATACCAAATGTAGCCAACAGGGTTTCCAGTGGCCTGCCGTAAAGGAATCTGATAACACCGCGCTCAATAGCGATACCAAACAGGCCAGACACTAAAAAGGCTGCAGGTACCGCAACAAACAGGGAATATTCTATATAGTCCGGCATTAATAATTGAACCACGTAGGTTGTGTAAGCACCCAGCATGATAAGTTCGCCATGGGCCATATTGATGACGCCCATAACGCCAAATGTAATGGCCAGGCCAATCGCAGCCAGGAGTAAAACAGATCCGAGGCTTAAGCCGAAAAATATGGTTTCCATTAACTCATAGAAACCGCGTTTGTCTTTTATAGAGGTTAAGGCTTTGGTTGCGGCATTCCGAATATCTGCATCTGGCTCCAGGTAATCACCCTGGTCGTCTTTTTGAACCAGCTTGCTGAGATTACTAAACGCTTCTGATTCCAGGCTTTGGCCCAGTATCTTAATAGCGCTTAATCGAACTGTTTTGTCATCACTGTTGAGATCAGACAGTGCAATAACTGTCGCCATCACGCCTTTTACGTCTTCATCAGGTTCGTTGTTGATTGTGCTGCGAATCATGTCTGCAACTTCCGAGCTGGGATCTCGCAACATTTCCTTTACTGCCGCTAAACGAACCTCGGCATCTTTGCTGCCCAGGCTAAGTTGGGCTATAGCTCCACGCAGCTGTTTTCGCAACCTGTTGTTGGCAACAATTTTCTTTAACTTGCTTTTTGGTACTGCTCCCAATGCATCGCCGCTAATTACATCGGTGATAGCGTATTCTTTATCCTGCTTATCCGCAAAAACAACCAGTTTATCCTCTTTGCGATAAAACAGGTCACCTTTTAGCATGTATTTAAAAATTTTGATGACGCGGGGGTCGTCAATGGTTTGAAGCTGGTCGATAGCTTTGCCTTTCTTTTTAAAGCTGCGCTGTTTTAATTCTTCAACAGCAGTAAGGAAGGGGTCTGCAACCGGTTGTTCGGTTTGTTCGGCTTGTTCAACAACGGGTACTTCTTCTGTTGTTGCTTCTGTAGTAGCCAATGCATGTGGTAGAGACAGCAGTGAAACTAAACAGGCAAGAACAAGTCGCTTGATAATACTGTTATTATAAAAAGAATTCATAACTGCCATCTGAATCTTGATTGTTGTTCTGAACAAAACCTTGCCCTTCGTTGGGTGTCAGGATGTTCAACGTGTTGTGTTCAGAAATTCCTCGGGAACCTCGCCCTGTATTGTTGATTAAACTAATACTTTTAGCCAGGCAGGTTGTTTTTTTCTAAAACTGGCTGGTTTGTTATTTTACACGCAGTTCTTTGGCCTGCATTATTTGGGATAGGGGAATGCCAAACTGCTGGCATTCCCTTTTCCCGGTCCTATGGGTCGTGCTTGTGTCAAATTTTAGAAATGGCCTAGTAATTCTGACCAGAACACTTTTTGGTTTTAGTGTTGTAGTTGCCGCATTTAATAGGTGCAGTCCAGTCAGCGATGGTGTCTTTACTACCAGGTAAAAAGTCAGACCAGGCGTCGCCAGGTACTGTGCCTTCTGTTTGCCATACGGTTTCAAACTGACCATCGTCCTGAATCTCGCCAATCAATACGGGCTTGGTCAGGTGGTGGTTCTTTAACATTTCAGCGGTACCGCCTGTGAGGTTGGGAACCTTGATGCCAATCATTGCCTGTTCCACTTTGTCCACATCCGTGGTTTTGGCTTTCTCAACCGCTTTTACCCACATTTTGAAACCAATGTAAGTGGCTTCCATGGGATCGTTAGTGACACGCTTGTCATCCTTGATGAATTTTTTCCAGGCTTTAATGAACTTGGTGTTTTCCGGCGATTCAGCACTCTGAAAGTAGTTCCATGCAGCAAGGTGACCTACCAATGGCTTGGTGTCGATACCCGACAGTTCTTCTTCACCTACAGAGAAGGCAACTACGGGAATGTCTTCAGCAGAAATGCCCTGATTACCGAGTTCTTTGTAGAATGGAACATTGGCGTCACCGTTAATAGTAGAAACTACAGCGGTCTTTTTGCCTGCTGAACCAAATTTCTTGATGTCAGAAACGATACTTTGCCAGTCGGAATGACCGAATGGTGTGTAGTTAATCATGATATCTTTTTCAGCAACACCCTTGGCTTTCAGGTAGGCTTCCAGAATTTTGTTCGTGGTGCGTGGGTAAACGTAGTCGGTACCCGCTAATACCCAGCGTTTAACACCGATTTCTTTCATTAAGTAATCTACAGCAGGAATCGCTTGCTGGTTAGGCGCAGCACCGGTATAGAAAACGTTCTTGGAAGATTCTTCACCTTCGTACTGGACGGGGTAAAACAACAAGCCGTTTAATTCCTCAATTACAGGTAATACCGATTTACGCGATACAGATGTCCAGCATCCGAAAATAACATCCACTTTTTCTTTAGAAATAAGTTCGCGGGCTTTTTCCGCAAACAAGGGCCAGTTAGAAGCAGGGTCTACCACAACAGCTTCCAGCTTTTTGCCCATCACACCGCCTTTTTTGTTTTGATCATCAATCATCATCAAAACCGTGTCTTTCAGCGTCGTTTCACTGATGGCCATGGTGCCTGAAAGCGAATGCAATACACCAACCTTGATAGTGTCTGCGGCCTGTACGCCGGTGACCAGGGCAGCTGACATTACTGAAGCAGCAGCTAACTTGGTCAGTGTTTTTGTGAATTTTTTCATAAAATACTTCCCCTATTGAACGGTACTTCCATTGAATTGTTTTTCATATTCACTAAGAGTTGAGTTAAACAAGAGAGCGCCAAAGTGCTGGCGCTCCTTGTTTCGATCGAGTAGAGGATTAAATGTCAAAGCCCCACGCAATGCTCATGACGATAGTGTCGTCATAATCAGTACCTTCGCGATCTTCACCTGCGAACGTATAAGTGATAGCCATATCAGCGCCGGTATTTCCAACAGGATGAGTCAAGCTGATATCAAAATGACGAAATCCAGAAGTGCTTGTGGTGGTTGCAC
>NZ_CDLKIE010000163.1:0-4587 GCF_975902315.1 Kaarinaea lacus
ATGGGATGCAAATACTATAAAAGTTAAAGACAGCGATAAAATACCGCTAAAAGGTATGCCCGGCTACTACATGGCCTGGGGTGGTGAAGCAGAAGACTCTGCACGAGCGCAGACCTCTATCGCCAACTATGTTCCCATTTTCTTTGGCTTAATGATTCTAATGGTCATTATTTTATTTAATTCTATTCGAAAAACGCTGGTAATCTGGTTAACGGTACCCATGGCGATTATTGGAGTTACCGTAGGCTTACTAACATTTGACCAACCCTTTAGTTTTATGGCTTTATTAGGTTTAATGAGTCTGGCGGGCATGCTAATTAAAAACGCTATAGTACTCATAGACCAGATAGACGCAGAACTAAAATCCGGCAAAGACCCATTTCAAGCAATAGTTGATTCTGGTGTGAGTCGTTTAATACCTGTTGCCATGGCTGCAGCTACAACCATACTAGGCATGGTACCATTGTTGACGGATGCGTTTTTTGTGTCCATGGCGGTAACGATAATGTTTGGACTTGGGTTCGCTACAGTACTGACTTTAATATTTGTTCCGGTGCTTTACGCTATTTTCTTCCGTATTAAACATGCGTAATTGATTCGCTATGCCACAACAACATCAGCAAACCTGGTTTCATAGCCTGACGCATGAACACCGCTTTGCACTTTTATTCTTTTCCCTGATTCTGTTTTTCCTCGGCTCGCCACTGATAACCATCATCCTGGGTGAAGAAAAATCGCTTTGGTCAGATGCAATTATTGCAGCGCTATATATGGTTTTCATGCTAACGGCGATATTTACCGTGAGCAAAGCAAAAATTTCAAAAATCATCGGTGTTGCATTTGCAATCCCCGTCGCCATTATGTCTGTCGGGCAAATAATTACAGAAACCGCTGTGACAGATATTATTTTTCAGGTTTTAGCAATTTGCTATCTGTGCTATGCCATTGTACTGATCATGAAATATATTTTTGATCAGCAAAGAGTAGATGCCAATAAAATTTTTGCGGCATTATGTGTCTACCTGTTAATTAGTTTATTGTGGGCACTGCTTTACTCCATGATCGAAGTCATTCAACCAGGATCATTTATCTATGCGCTGGCGGAAGCACAAGATCCACTAAAGTTAAAATTTGGCTATGGCGATACAGCATCATCACTGTATTATAGCCTGGTGACGATGACCACCTTAGGTTATGGCGATATTGCGCCCACTAATGCAGTCGCCCGCATGTTTGCCTCCACCCAGGCGGTAATTGGACAACTCTATATTGCAGTATTGATCGCCCGGTTAGTAGGATTACACGCCTCTCAAAACACGCAAAATAATTAGGAAATCAGCTTATTATCCTGGACAATTGAAATTTTAAAGCTTGTCCTTCCCTGTTCAATTCGGCTATAAATTAATAATTCTTGCAATAAGAAACTATTATTTATACAAATTTGTCCCTTTTATTCATATAATATTGAAAATAAGTAATAATAGTGACTACCTACTTTTTCTGGTTTTTCCGTTAGGATTGCCACAAATGCATCAACACATCACTGCATGCCATGAATGTGACTTAATCGTTGAAGTGCCAGCGCTACCGGTCAACGCCAATGCGTTATGCCCTCGCTGTGGTTACAAACTCGCAAGAAATAAAAAAGACAGCATTTCCAGAACTTTTGCCCTTAGCCTCACCGCTCTAATTCTTTTTTTACCGGCCATGACTTTACCCATGCTGTCTCTTAATCTTGTCGGGCAAGAAATTATCGGTACGGTATTTTCCAGCATTAAGGTTTTATATAACGACAAATATTATTTAGTAGCATTCTTATCTTTATTGTGTGCCGTGGTAGTGCCCCTGATTAGCATAATAGTTATGCTTTTTATCACCGCCGGGTATCGCAACGCTTTCTTACGCGATACTGTTAAAAGTTCGCTGAAATTTTATAGTCATTTGCAGCCCTGGAGCATGATTGATGTTTATATGGTGGGCATTATCACCTCCATCTATAAACTGGTCTCCATGGCTGACATAAAATTTGGCATTGGCTTATTATGTTTTACTGGTCTGTTCCTGGCTGTTCTAACTGCCAACCTGACTTTCAACACAGAAGAGATCTGGGAATACCTTGATGAGCATAACGACGGGCATGAACATGAGTGAAGCCATGGCCATTGATCAACACCTCGTGCTTTGTGATACCTGCCACAAGCTGCAGTCTATAAGGGACGTTGACACCCAACATGAATCGCATTGCGTACGCTGCGGTGACCCCCTGCATTATCGCAAGCCAAACAGCATCACCAACGCCTGGGCTTTGTTATTTACCGGAATTATTTGCTTAGTACCCGCACAACTGTGGCCAATGATGAAGATCGGTGTGTTGGGCAACACCAGCAGTGACTCCATCATGTCCGGGGTTATCACTCTGATGCAAATGGGCAGTTATCTGGTCGCTATTGTGGTATTCATTGCCAGTGTGTTTGTACCGATAACAAAAGCACTGGTGTTAATGCTTATCTTACTATCAGTACAGTTTCGTTGGAAAATTAACAATAAACAACGCTTGATCATGTACCGGTTTCTGGAATGGATTGGCCGTTGGTCAATGCTGGATATTTTCGTCGTCGCCATCATGGCAGCTCTGGTCAAAATTACCGGACTGGCAGAAATATCAGCAGGTGCCGGCGCCACTGCGTTTGCCCTGGCGGTGGTATTTACAATGTTTGCTGCTAACACTTTTGACACTCGTCTGATTTGGGATTCTGCAAGGAACTGATTATGACCGACGAAATTATCATTCCCGAAGACCAAAAACGACGACCCCAAACAGCCATAGTGAGAAAACGCTCGCGACTCAATCCAATCTGGATATTACCGATAATTGCCGCTGTGCTTGGTGGCTGGCTGATTTATAAAAGCTTCGTCAATGCGCCTATCAATGTCACTATAGAATTTGAAAGCGCAGATGGTATAGAGATTGGCAAAACTAAAGTATCCTATAAAGGCGTGCAATTCGGCACTGTTGAAGACATTCATATGAACAAAGATATGAATGGAGTCATAGTGGTGGCCCAGTTAGACAAAGAAGCAAAGCCACTGTTGAAAGAAGGCACGGTATTCTGGTTAGTATCACCCCAGGTATCGGTATCTGGTGTGTCCGGATTGGAAACTATCATTAGTGGTAAATATATTAAACTCCGACCAGGTAGCGGAAAATACAAAACTAACTTCGTTGCCCTCAAGATACCACCCAAACTTCCCAAGACCGCACCTGGTTTACATTTTCAGCTGGTATCTGATGAACTTGGCTCTATTAAAGATGGCACAATTATTTACTACCACAAAATTCCCGTGGGCGAAATTTTAAATTATGAATTAAGCAATGATGGTAAACGAGTTGCGCTAAATGCGCACGTAAAAGAACAATTTGCACATCTCGTCAGGAAAAATACTCGTTTCTGGAATGCTTCGGGTATCGACATTAGCGGCAGCCTGTCAGGATTCAAAGTTAGAACTCAATCTTTTTTGTCCATGTTATCGGGTGGTATTGCTTTCGATACGCCTGAAAATGAAGAAGATGACCTGCCTGCTGTTAATAATGACAATTTTAAGCTCTATAAAGACTATGATGAAGCCCAAACCGGCATCATGGCGGAAATTCATTTCAAACAAGGCCGTGGCCTGGTACCTAATAAAACTAAGGTTATGTTTGAAGGCGCCGAAGTGGGTATTGTAAAAGACGTCAAATTTAAAGTGGAAAACAACCAGTTCAAAGGCGCTATAGCACATGTAATGTTCACTCCTCGCGCAGAAAGGGGCCTGGTTGACAACACAAGATTCTGGCTCGTGAAACCGGAAATATCCTTAAGCGGCGTTAAGGGTATCGAAACATTGCTATCAGGGTCTTATATTGATACGCAAGTCCAGGATTTATCCAAGGGCAAACCTACACGAACTTTTATCGCACTGGACGGCCCTCCCAGTATGGATCCGCTAGCTCCCGGCCTGCATTTTAAATTGACTGCCAGCAATCTGGGTTCAGTCGGAAAAGGTACTGCGATCTATTATAAAAAAATCCCTGTTGGAAAAGTACATGATTACCAGCTTTCTAAATCAAGCGACGAAGTCATTATATCTGCACATATCGAAGAACAATATGCACATCTAGTTAAGTCTAACAGTGTGTTTTATAACGTTAGTGGTATAAGTATCACCGGCGGCCTGGATGGCATTGAACTCCGCACTGAATCCCTGGCCTCTATTATGGCGGGTGGTATTGCGTTTTATACACCCTTGACAAGCAAAACTTCGCGTAAAGCCAGCCGCGGCTCAAGCTTCTTTTTATACGATGATTTCGAATCTGCCATCGAGTCCGGATTATTAATAAAAATCACGTTTGCTACGGCAAATGGTATTAAGCCTGATTCAACAGTAATCAAATACAAGGGACTCACCATTGGTAAAATAAAAGACGTAAAACTAAATGATGACCTTAAAAGTGTTACAGTCACTGCCTTACTGGATAAAGCTGCCGCAAAATTTGCCAGGGCCAATACACGCTTCTGGATTGTGCGCGCCAGGTTCGGATTGTCAGAA
>NZ_CDLKIE010000164.1:0-4198 GCF_975902315.1 Kaarinaea lacus
GTATGTTTTGGATGGGCTGACGCCTGTCGCACTGGTACCGTCACCAAAGTCCCACGAGTAACGCTGAATACCAGCCCCATCGGGATCAAATGACTGACTTCCATCCAGAGTGACCGGTTCACCAACAAGCGCTGAATAAGGTCCACCAGTGTTAGCGATCGGGCGATCAGAAATTGGGAACACGGTTACTGTTACATTTCCAATGGAACTGGCGCCACCCGCATCGGAGACACGATATTGAAAGTTATCAATACCGGAAAAATTCGGATTTGGGACATAAAAAATATGTCCATCCTGGGTAACAGAAGCCTGCCCGAATTGGGGCGCCTGTAACTGGCTTTCACCCAGGAATATACTCAGCGCGTCCTGCTCTATATCGCTATCATTGGATAGAACTGTGATCTCCACCCCGGTTGAGTCTTCAACCAGACTGAACTCATCGTCCTGCACCAGAGGCGCATCGTTAACCGCTGCCACATGAACCACAACAGTTGCTGACAACTCTGAACCATTCCCATCAGAGATGGTGTAGGTAAAAGAATCATCACCAAAATAATTTGATGCGGGTTGATATATGATTAGACCGTTGGCGTCCTGCTGCACGCTACCATTAGCTGGTTGCGTATAACTATCCAGGAAGTATGAGGCATCCTCAATGTTCTCCAGTACATCAATAGGATCGGAGAATACGTCCTCATCAAGATTAATTTCTATGTTATTGGCAACAACTTTATTCGGGCTTTCACCAGGCGCGGCTCCGTCGCCTCCCCCGGAACTACAAGACAGCAATATAAAACTTGTTAACAATAATACTAAACTACGCCAGCTTTTTGTTGTTATCATCATTGTTATAGTTCAGACACCCGAAAAATAACTACAGTGTCCCACTCCCCCCGTTTCCCTGTGACCATATTTATTCTTACCCGCAGAATAAATGCGTACCCCCACACTACTTCCAGCAAAACTTTGTTAACAGTAACTGTTGATTACCAGTAGTCCGCAGCGTTTTTTAATGGTTCGAGTTAACGCTCGAAGCTAATGATACTCATTATTGACAACTATCGCCAACAGTAGAATTCTGTTGCCGTCGTTTTATCCATCGTTTATATCACTAATAATGACTGCTGCTGATTATTTTTGCTAACGCTTTTATTGATAGTTTTCTGGCTATCGACTCCCGTTATCTATCCGCCTGCAGCTTCGCACAAGAATGTGTGTTTTTTATCCAGACTCACTATTTACCCATAGTTTATAAGGGCTTAAGCATCTCTTAAGCAAGTCATAATTTTGAATTCAGCATCAAATACTCCAACCATACAGAAGCAAATGAAACAGGAAACTTTGTAAAACTGTAAATTAACCCGTCAACAAAAGGAGAAAATGATGAAAAACTCAATTAATCGTATCGCGAATGTCGTTGTTGGAAGCGGCTTGATCGTCACAACGATGACAGCAAGCACTGCCCCATTGGGAGCCCTGGCTATACTGCCTTTGATTGGTGCAGCCCTGGTACTGGTTGGTGTATCTGGCGAAAGCCCTCTTTCCGGAACGGAACGCACGATAGCAGGTAAAGCGTCAAATCTGGTGAATGGTGCTTCCCATGTTCGTGCACACGCTGTGTAATAACGACAACGCTGATTGTGACTTTACAGTCAACTAGAACCCTTCCCATGACGACTCTGGGAAGGGCTTCTCTTTTCCAGAACGATACAACTATTTATCAGAAACTAATCGATTCAAGCACCGACCGGGAATCCGGATCTTCCATCAGGCGATGGGCAACGATTAAAGCCGCTGCCGTCCAGGTTTGATTGTAATTGGCCCGCCGGCCAATGAGTGTTCCTTTATTACCGTCATAATATTCGGGCCATTGGTGTTTCATTAATTTATCCATGGCGGTGTCAATCGCTTTGCAGGCAAGGTCTTTTCTATGAACTCGTAGTGCAGCCCCTACAAACGCCCACAACAGGCAAGGCCAGTTACCACCATTGTGATACGACCACGCTACATTTTTAGGATCACTTCCCGTAGTATAGGCCCACTTTTCACCAGTCACCGCGGGATAACAAATTTTTAACGGCATCTGTCCCACCAGCTCATCCCAATGCGCATCATATAGATGCATTATTTGAACAGCCTGATCGTCAGTGGCCAGGCCAAATAATATCGACAGCAAATTGCCGAACGAGAAAAAGCGAAAATCCATACGACCAGGCCCAAGGTTTCCAACCAAATATCCGGCGTTGTCCGGCACCCAGCCATCAATCCAGTCTGGAATAGTTTCCGGATAGATATTTAAAACATTTACTGCATCATGACCGAATTCTTCACTTCGAAAGCGGTGGATTTCATTGAGTCTTTCCTGATCCAGCCAGAAATAAATGCGCACATAGGAACGTAAGGTCTGTAAACGTTTTTTCGCACGTAATAATAGTTGCTCGTTTTCTGGATCTGGTTTCAATAACTCTAACGCAGTTTGCAACATTCCATAAAACAGGGCCTGTATTTCCAGGGGATGGCCATACACTGCCATGCGCCGATCAATCATGAACGAGGCATCAGGCACCAGCATGGCCGGCGATGTTTCAAAACTTTCGCGAAGATACAATCGCAAGATCGAACGCATGCTTTCCTGCATGGGATCACTATAGGCAATGCTTCGATCTTTGGTAATGTTCACATAAGCCCGAAGCAACAACATCCACCACATGGCGGAATCAACAGGTGCAACACGCCCGATAGCACGGTCGCCAAAATCTGCCGATGGTGCAGCATTTTTATCACTGTCGCGTGGCACCTGGAAACTGGCCGGCATTAAACCAATTGCTCGCTCATGTCCTTCCATGACGGATTGTTGTCCCCTGAGTTCCATCACTACATTCAGGAAATTTTTGACAATCTCGGTTTCACCGTCCATGAGAAACACCAGCGCACTGGGTACGAAATCCCGTACAAAACATTCCTCATAATTTGCAGCCTCTACTTCGCTATGTACTGCGGCTGCTGTACCCACGGGCTTGCCCTGATAACTTAATACAGACTTGTTCAGCAATTCATAGGCTGACTCGATGACTTTGTTTTCCATTTTTCGTTTCCGCTAACTCCAGGATAAGAAATGATTCTGATATTGATAATTTGTACCTTGATTATAGGTAATAAACGACGCAAACTATGGTATGGTTAACATTTGTTCACAACATAATCCAATACCCGTAGCAATACGCCGCGGCCGAAGCTAGACAAACTACTTAGATGTCACGGTATTTTCCGCACAATATTTGGCACATTCCGAAAAACCATCTACCATCGAATAAGCAGTTATCAATCTACATCATCTATGAGTAACCAGAACAATACCCGCTTATTCCAATCGCTGGCAAAATTGATCGATGGTGATGTTCGTTTCGATGAACTGAACCAGATGCTGTATGCCACGGATGCTTCCATTTACCAGCATCAACCACTCGCCGTTGTTAAGCCAAAACATCGCAATGACTGTATTGAACTGGTGCAATTTGCCAGGGAACATCAAATCCCCCTGATTCCACGAGCAGCCGGGACCAGTCTCGCCGGCCAGGTGGTAGGTGAAGCTATCGTGGTTGATACCTCACGATATATGAACAATATCGTTGAAATAAATGTTGAACAACAAACGGCGCGCGTACAGCCTGGGGTGGTACTGGATATACTAAACCAGCAGATTCAGAAATTTGATCTGCAATTTGCACCCGACCCTTCTACTGCCAGCCGCTGTACTATTAGCGGCATGATCGGCAACAATGCCTGGGGCGCCCATTGCCCCATGTATGGTACAACCAGGGATTACGTGCTTTCACTGGATAACATTCTCAGTGATGCCAGCTATTCCAAATTCAGTGCCATGACTAACCAGCAACTGATCAACCGAACTAACCAGGAGTCATTGGAAGGAAAACTCTGCAAATTTATCAAGGACGCTATTGATAATGAGAAGGACACTATATTGAACGCTTACCCGGCGAATGATGTAGTACCTTGCAATATGGGTTACCCGTTTCACATTCTGGCAGATTCACAACCGTGGAATCCGCAAGGTGAACCGTTTAATCTCGCCAGGTTTATCTGTGGTACGGAAGGGACATTATCGTTAATTACGGAAGCTACATTAAAGCTGGTACCATTACCCAGGCATCGCCACATGGTATGCTGTCATTTTGAC
>NZ_CDLKIE010000165.1:0-8852 GCF_975902315.1 Kaarinaea lacus
GGGCTATTACGCGCAAGAACAGAATGGTATCGATCGATGTATTGGCAAACGACACAGATAATGATGGCGACAATTTGAGTATCGAGTCTATCGTCGATGGTGCTATCGGTACTGCTACGATTGTGTCCGGTCCACCCGTTTCTATCGAGTATACCCCGCAGTCAGATCAATATGGAGAAGATACGCTTACATATGTTGTGAATGATGGTAAGGGTAAATCCGCCAGTGGCACTGTGACCGTAATTGTAACCCCGTGGGGTCCAGAACAAACCGTTGGCTCCGGTGAAGGGCCGAAAATTTCCAGTGATGCTTCCAGCGGAATAAGCTTATTAACATGGCGCGGTGGCACAACCACGGCATCATTTATCTGGGGTACGCGCTACCTGCCTGGCAATGGCTGGATTATTCCTCAAACTCCACTTGCCAATGGTGAACTGTTAGATCAACAACAAGTTGTTGCAACGAATTCCGGGACCGGCCTGGTGCTATGGCAGGATTCAAATACAAGCAGTAGCGAACAATTCCTGAATATTGCTGACTGGGACGGGCTGGCGTGGACATTTGGAAGCATCATCCGATCAGATACTCAAATACCCGTCTCGAAACCGGTGCTTGCCGGTAGTGCGACTGCACATTTCCCGGCTGTGTGGCTGGAAAGAGAAACTATTACAGGACGCCAGCATGTTGTATGGGTCAGCCAGGCAGGTGGTAACGCTACAGCGGTAACCAGTGGGGTGGCTAATGCGGATGATCCTTTTATCGCTGTGGCGGATAATGGCGCTGTCGTAATTGTCTGGACAGATGTAATAAATGGTAATTTGGTATGGCGCTTTGGCGATAGTTCCGGATTAACACAACCTGTCAATTCTGTGTTGAATGTAACGGGCAGTAATATCAGGGAGGGCCAGATTGTATTAAACGGATCTGGTCAGGGCATGATTGTCTGGTACTACGACGACGCGAACGGTGTTACCCGCCTGGCGTCAAGGGCTATCAATGTCATTGACGCCAGTAATGAACCGGTGCTGGGTAGTGAAGTTACCATCGATAACGGAAATGGCAATGTCAGTGACACCAGGCTGGCGGTTGCTGGTAATGGTGACATTGTTGTTGTATGGGTACAGGAAGAAACGGCGGGTTCGGCCATTTGGGCAAACCGCATTACCCAGACATTTAATGTCGTGGAAAAGATCAGTGAGTACCCTGACTGGTTGCCGGTGGATCCAGTTGTCACTATAAACTCCAATGGTGTTGTCACAGTAGCCTGGGTGGAGAAGGATAAAGCGGTAAGTCGTCGCTTCGAAGTTGAGGGTGTGTGGAGTTATACCGAGCCATTAGATGAAAGCGCCACTGCAAAAAGTTCGAAAATCACCATTGATAGCAGTGACAGCGGGCAAGTGATCGCAGCATGGCAACGTGACAATGGCATGATTATGTCAACGGTAGCCGAGGTTGATATTATTAATGCTGATCCTTTGCCGGCGGATCATACCACGGCTGAGGCGGGATCATGTAACAACGCCGGTTGTCATTCGCTTGACAATGAACATATTAATATTACGGGTGAGTGTGATGCTTGCCACTTTAATACCTTGTGGGCACCGGTCAGCACGGTTGACCATAACCTGGTAGTGGGTGTGTGTTCCAGCTGTCATGACGATGTCATTGCGACCGGAAAGCATGCCGCCCACATACCAACCACTTTAGAATGCAGTGCCTGTCATAACACTGCTGCCTGGTCGCCAACGATTGGTGGATCAGGCGGTACCGTAGATCATTCAAACTTTGTGGGGAACTGCATTAGTTGTCACGATGGAGTAACCGCGAGCGGGAAGAATGCAGCCCACATAAATACTACGAATGTATGTGACGCCTGCCATCAAGTGTTCCCAGCCACCTGGAATCCAGTGCCGGCTTCTGCAGTAGATCATTCGCAGGTTATTGGTACTTGTGCCAGCTGTCACAATGGCGTTACCGCAACCGGCAAACCTGTCAGTCACCCTAACACAACGAACGTTTGTGAAAACTGCCATGGGATACCACCCAGGGCGTGGCTAAATATCGCTGGAATATTTTCTCATTCGGATGCGCTTGGCCTGTGTTCCTCCTGCCACAACGGAGGCATAGGGCCTGCAAAATCCGCCGGTCATTGTGAGCCAGCCGGTGAATGCAGTGATTGTCATACCACAAACAGCTTCGCCACGCCGTTTGCTGATTGTCCGACACCAATTCCTCCACCAGCGCCAACAGTGCCACCGCCACCGCCACCACCAGCGCCAACAGCGCCACCGCCGCCACCGGCACCGGCACCGCCACCACCGCCGCCGCCACCTCCTCCGTTGCCACCCGCGGGAATGGGTGGACTACCGTAATATAGAAAGCCACCACAGCAAAGCAGCGACAGATCAAGCATGGTTCGTGTACAAGAACGCATGCGGTATACTGTCACTCTCGTGTAAAAGTGATCAGTTGTTTTTCATGTTATTAGCCAAATTAACAAACGCCTACCTTGCTTACGGTATTCATCATCTACTGGATAATGTTGAGTTCCAGATAAATGATAACGAACGGATATGCATCATTGGCCGCAATGGAACCGGCAAAACTTCTTTGCTCAATGTTCTGGCTGGTAAAGCTGGAATAGATAGTGGTGAAGTCTGGTATCGTTCCGGATTACGCCTCGCTTATTTAATCCAGGATATTCATGAACACCCCGATGCCGATGTTTACAGTGTTGTGGCGAGCGGATTGCCGGAAACAGGCCAGTTGCTGGCTGATTACCATGCGGTCTCTCATCAAATTGCAGGCTCGCACGCTGGCGATGAATCCCTGTTAAAAAAACTGGCTCACCTGCAACAGCAATTAGAGCATTGCGACGGCTGGAACCTGGATCAAAAAATTACCACAGTTTGTTCTACGCTGGAGCTGCCTGTTGATGATCAGTTCGATGATTTGTCGGGCGGTACGCAACGCCGTGTGTTGCTGGCCAGGGCGTTAGTCAGTGATCCTGATTTACTTTTGCTGGATGAGCCAACCAATCACCTTGATATTGAACGCATTCAATGGCTGGAAGAGTTTTTAGTCAATTTTAAGGGTACCTTGGTATTTGTGACCCATGATCGACTGTTTCTTAAAAACCTGGCGACACGTATTGTTGAACTGGATCGGGGAGTGCTAACCAGCTATCCAGGGGATTACGCGCATTACGAGCAGGCTAAACAAAAAGCACTGGAAGTGGAACAGCAACAAAACGCCCTGTTCGACAGGAAACTGGCAGAGGAAGAACGTTGGATTCGTCAGGGCATAAAAGCACGTAGAACGCGTAACGAAGGCAGGGTACGTGCCTTAAAGGCGCTGCGTCAGGAGCGATCACAACGCCGCGAGAAAATGGGCAATGTGAAATTGAATCTGGAGTCGTCACAAAAATCCGGCAAACTGGTGGCGGTAGTTGATGATATTTCTTTCGCGTACCCGGATGGTAGCCCGGTTATCCAGCATTTTACAGCGCAGGTAACGCGCGGCGACCGCATCGGCATCATTGGTCCAAATGGTTGTGGAAAAAGCACCTTAATCAAATTGTTGTTAAACCAGTTACAACCACAATCCGGTGCAATCACTTTAGGTACCAATATCAATACCCTTTATTTCGACCAGCAAAGGGAACAGCTGGATCCTGACAAAAGTGTCATTGACAATCTGAACCTGGGAAGCGATAGCATAACGATTAATGGCAGTACTCGCCATGTAATCGGTTATTTGCAGGATTTCCTGTTTTCCCCACAGCGTTCGCAATCACCGGTTCGTGCCTTGTCCGGCGGCGAGAAAAACCGTCTGTTGCTGGCACGTCTGTTTACCAGGCCGGCAAATTTGATGATTCTGGATGAGCCAACCAATGATCTGGACGTAGAGAGCCTGGAGTTGCTTGAGGAAGTGGTAAGTGATTTCGATGGCACCATTGTGCTGGTCAGTCATGACCGGGCATTTCTGGATAACATTGTTTCCAGTGTGTGGGTGTTTGAAGGCGCGGGAGTGATTCAGGAATATGTTGGAGGCTACAGTGACTGGCAAGCCCGTCATCGTGAGGTGGAAAGTCAACAAAACATCCCGTCCAAACCTGGCGGCGAAAAGAAAGCAAAACAGGCGCAACCCGCTGCGTCAGCACAGTCCAAAAAGCTCTCTTATAAAGAGCAGCGGGAACTGGATGGACTACCCGGCCTGATAGAAACACTGGAAACAGAAAAACAGAATCTCGAGCAACAAATGGGGCAAGGCGATTTTTACCAGCGGGATGAGCAACTGATTAAAGCCAGTCTACAGCGGCTGGATGAGGTCAACACGCAATTGAATGATGCCTATCAGCGCTGGGAGCAGCTGGAAAACCGTGCATAGGTCACACTTTTAGGGTGCGTATAAAAATCGACCAATTGTGAAACTATTATGAAAAACAGAATGTTAATTGCAATTATGTGACGTATCTGTATCCTTAATGTATCTTTTCTGTAAAGGTTTTGTAACTGTACTAGAATTAAATCCATGTACATCGCTCTCATCGAAGATGACCCCAGCCAGGCCAAACTGATGTCAGTTTGGCTGGAAAAAGCCGGTCATGCCTGCAAGGTTTTTCCCAAAGGCAAAGCATTTATTGATAACGCGAGCAGCGAAGAATTTAATTTACTCATCATAGACTGGGTGTTGCCGGATATAAATGGCGATGAAGTGTTACGCTGGGCGCGTAACAACCTGGGATGGGAAATTCCAATTGTCTTCATGACCTTCCGTGATGCTACGGACGACATTGCGAAAATCCTGCATCTGGGTGCGGATGATTACATTTCAAAGTCAGTTGATCGCAAAGAATTACTTGCCCGAATCAGCACCCTGCAACGTCGCGCAAAATTTTCACCGCAAGCCAATGCGTCTATTCAAATTGGCGATTATGAAGTTGATAACTCGCAACATAAAATCCGTTATCGTGGTGAAGAAATCAAATTGACACCTAAAGAATTCAAGCTCGCCTACTATCTGTTTAAAAATGTTAACCAGTTACGTACTCGCGCTGATTTGCTGGCAAACGTTTGGGGGCGTAATGCTGAAATCAGTACCCGAACTGTGGATATCCACATTAGCCGTTTGCGTAAAAAGCTGAAAGTGGATGAAGACGAAAAATGGAAACTGGAATCGGTCTCGAGTATGGGTTATCGATTGTCTTACCAGGAAAGTCCAGTAGATTCTGCTATTTCATAATGAATTAGAACTAGCACTGCAAATCGGCTATACATAGAACCATTAAATATCGCATTGTTGCTTAGGAGTATAAATGGAAAAGCCCCGGCAAGGCTTGTATATTGTTCTAATTAGTGTTCACGGGCTGGTTCGTGGTAATAATCTGGAACTGGGTCGGGATTCGGACACCGGCGGACAAATCAAGTACGTTGTGGAACTGGCACGCGCACTTGGGGAACATCCCGACGTTGAACGCGTTGATTTGATTACTCGCCGTGTCATTGATCGGAAAGTCGATCCCGATTACGCCGAGCATCACGAAGTGCTCAGCGATAAAGTCACCATTGTTCGTTTGCCATGCGGCCCCCGTCGTTACCTTCGCAAGGAAGTCCTGTGGCCCCATCTTGATATATTTGTCGACAACGTGCTGAAGCACCTGGCCAGTGTGCGTCGCGTGCCGGATATTGTTCATGCACACTATGCAGACGCGGGTTATGTCGGAACCCGTATGGTGCAATTGTTAGGAGTACCACTAATATTTACCGGGCATTCGCTGGGGCGTGTAAAAAAACAACGCTTACTGGAAAAAGGCAGTAAAGCGTCAAGCATTGAAGCCCAGTATAATATCTCTGTTCGCATTGAAGCGGAAGAAATCACCCTGGGTAATGCCAACCTCGTCGTAACCAGTACCCGCCAGGAAGTTGAAGAACAGTATGAACTGTATGATAACTACCAGCCACGTCGGATGATGGTTATTCCGCCCGGTGTTGACCTGGATCGCTTCCACCCGCTGGAAGCCAGTAAGGTGGAAAAAGCACCTATCAAGCCACAACTTGACCGGTTTCTCACATATCCTGAGCGTCCCATTATTCTTGCCATTTCCCGCCCGGACGAAAGAAAAAACATCGCTGCTTTAATTCACGCTTATGGGGAAACAGAAAAATTAAGGGACCTGGCCAACCTGGTTATCGTGGCAGGCAATCGCGATGATATTGCTTCCATGGACAAAGGATCGCAAGCCGTGTTGTCCGGTATGCTGAATCTAATCGACAAATATGATCTCTATGGTCATGTTGCTTATCCCAAGCATCACGAACCCGATGATGTGGCAGATTTGTACAGGCTCGCCGCTATGTCCAAAGGTGTTTTTGTCAATCCGGCATTCACCGAACCGTTTGGTCTGACCTTAATTGAAGCGGCGGCCAGCGGTGTACCGATAGTAGCGACACACGATGGCGGTCCCCGGGATATCATTGATACCTGCAAGAATGGTTTCCTGGTTGATCCATTAGATACACACGATATTGCCAGCGCATTGCTGAAAGTGCTTTCGAATAAAACGCAATGGGAAAAAATGTCGAAAAGCGGTTTGGCGGGTGTGTATAAGCACTATGCATGGGAAAGCCATGTCAACAAGTATGTTGAGGCGGTTGGAAACGTCATTGGGAAATCCAGGCGTGTTACAGATGCTACCTCGAGTAAAAAGAATCGATTGCCAACAGTGGATCGACTGCTGGTGTGCGATGTTGATAATACACTGCTTGGTGATGAGCAGGCACTGCAACAATTAATGCATACTATTGATAGTACCAATGGCAAAGTTGGATTTGCTGTGGCCACCGGACGTAACCTGGACAGTACAGTAAAGGTGTTAAAGGAAAACGGTGTGCCTACACCTGACCTGTTTATTACTTGCGTTGGCGGTGAAATATATTATGGGCATCGCATGGTGGAAGATACGGACTGGGAAAAACATATCAATTATCGCTGGAAACCAGGCACCGTAAAAAAAATGTTGAAAAAATTTCCGGGATTAAAGATGCAGGCGGGTACAGAGCAACGCAAGCACAAAATCAGTTATGACGTGAATCCTGACAAGGTACCGACGATGAGAGAGATTAGCGCCCATCTTCGGCAGCATGATATACATGTGAAGCTGGTCTATTCACATCAGGCCTACCTTGATGTCATGCCCATTCGTGCCTCAAAAGGCCTGGCCGTTCGCTATATCGGAATGAAGTGGGGGATAGTGCCGGAACGTATCCTGGTAACCGGCGATTCTGGAAACGACGAGGAAATGCTAAGAGGTAATACGCTGGGTGTTGTGGTTGGTAACTACAGTAAAGAATTAGCAAAACTTAAAGACCGGGATCTGATTTATTTTGCCCAGCAACCATACGCTGGCGGAATCATTGAAGGCATAAAGTACTATGGTTTCCTTAACGATATTTTTCCACCAGAGGATGATCAGGGCGAACTACAGGAATGGTCCATCACCGAAGAGTTATCTGAATAAAATCATCAACTATTTTAGTAAACGAGTGAAATAATGCTGGAACTGTTAAGCGATATCATCAAGCAACACCGAGAACAGGTATATTTATTATTGCGTTCCTATTTTTCATTGGGACGCTCGTTTCTATTGCGATCTGATTTGTGGGACATGTTTGAGTCGCATTGCGATGAACTGGGTAAAGGCCACAGTATCTGCACGGAAACCTTTAAGCGGTTTATCGTCTGTTGTCAGGAAGCCATACTGGACGATCCCTGGATTTACTTTGCGGTGCGAGAACGAATCGGGCGCTGGATTTATGTGCGGTTTCATGTTGAAGAACTGGAACACGAAGAAATTACCGTGTCGCAGTTTCTGGCATTCAAGGAGCGTATCGTTGCCGGATCAGACCATGTGGCCGCGTGGCCTCTGGAACTGGATTTGGGACCTTTTAACCGGGAGTTTCCTAAGATGCGTGAAGCGCGCTCCATTGGACGTGGAGTGGAGTTTCTGAATCGCCGATTGTCCAGTCAGCTTTTTCAGTCATTAGGACAGGGTGATAGAAAGATACTGGATTTTCTGCGCGTTCACCAGTACAAAGGCCAGCAACTCATGTTGAATGACAGAGTCGCGGATGTGCCAGCTCTATCAACCGCATTGCGCAGGGCGGAAGATTATTTATCTGCTCAACCAGATGAAGCCAACTGGGATGACGTCAAGCATGTGATGCAAGGTCTGGGTTTTGAGACGGGTTGGGGTAATACCGTATCTCGCATGCGCAATACCATCGTGTTGTTGTCCGATATACTGGAAGCGCCGGAGCCAGGCAACCTGGAAAAATTCCTCGGGCGCATTCCCATGATTTTCAGTCTTGCCATCTTATCTCCGCATGGCTTCTTTGGTCAGTCTAATGTATTAGGATTACCCGATACCGGCGGGCAAGTCGTTTACATACTTGATCAGGTCAGAGCGCTGGAAAAAGAAATGCGTCAGCGTCTGTCCAAGCAGGGACTCGAGATCGAACCGCAAATAGTGGTGGTAACACGCCTGATACCGGAGGCGCAGGGCACTACCTGTGATCAACGTATTGAATCAATAGTAGGCACTGAAAACGCGCGTATACTGCGAGTCCCGTTTCGTTCGGAGTCCGGTGAAGTGGTTCCGCAATGGATATCACGATTCGAAGTCTGGCCATACCTGGAACGTTATGCCGAAGATGTAGGGCATGAATTATTAGCCGACCTCGGTGGGCGTCCCGATTTGATTGTTGGTAATTACTCCGATGGCAACCTGGTGGCAACGCTATTAGCGCATAAACTTCATGTTACCCAATGTAATATCGCGCATGCACTGGAAA
>NZ_CDLKIE010000166.1:0-9597 GCF_975902315.1 Kaarinaea lacus
CATCTTTTTTTACATACGAAGATTTAACAGCTGCCCAGGCCACTTTGTGAGCCACTTCTTCGCGTGATGCGCCGCCTCGCCTGGCTTTAGGATCTTTATATTCTTCCCAGGCATTATTAAATGCAGCAAGGTAAATCTCCTGCGCATGCTTTGGTAGAGAATTCTTAACGCTAGGAGGCAACTCTGATACAGTTTTGTATGGCATAGGCTTTAGACGGTTAAAAACAGGGTCGCCCGATTTCTGTTAAACCCGGTGAAAAATAACTTCTAAAATTTAAACCACACTAATTAATTATAGCTTCGAAATCAATAGGCGCTAAATCCATTGATTCAATCACTGATACTGCATACTGAATTCACTGACGATGGTGAAGATTGCGCTTAGATTGGGGGAAGAAAATGATTAACGCCCTGACCTTCAAGATACTTCCTGAACTTGTTCTTTGTTCTCTTCGCTCTCTTCGTCCTCTTCCTCCACTTCCCTGGCATTGATCTTTGTTTTCGCGCCAAGTTTTCTCAGTCGTTGTTCTAATTTCTCAGCAGCCGCCTTATTTTTAAAGGCATTGACCACACTGTTTTTGCGCTGAATGATATCGACAATTTTCCTCAGTCCCATTTCCGTAGCATACCTGATCTCTCGCACCAGGCGTATTGTCTCCGGGCCAGCTGCAACCAGGATCAGATCAAACAGCTGTGCTTTAGGCGCTGTTGCAGTGACCGCCAGTAACAGCTCATTGAGGTCTTTGTCGGTTATGTTACGCCGTTTCTGCAGTTTGGTTTTTATGTTGTCCAACTGCTGCTGTAGTAACTCGTTATTTTCCCTTTCACAATGCCGTTCAAGCTTTTCGATGATCTTCAGGGCCTGATCTTTTTTCTCCTTTAAACAGGCTTTCATTAAATCATCAGCTAATTGCACCATCGCTGCACTGCGAATGGCATTTTTTAATTTTTTTCCTGGCTCAGGTGCCGGAGTATCATGTTCGGTATACTTTACAGTAAGTATGAATTCCTGCTCCTGAGACGTTTTTTCGCCAAGATGGTATGTATCGTACTGGAGCCTGATCCTTATCAACTCTTCAGTACCAACGTCTGCCTGATCTGCTTTGAGTTTTAATAGAATCTCATGAATTCTATTGTCCGCGATATTACCCAGCCGTAGTTCAAAAAGGTCACCTTCACTCGCTAGAGCAGAAGAATCGTATAGGCTCCGCTCCGGGCTGATTTTGAATGCCTGAACCGGGTGGAACCGCTCACCGGAGGCAACGCTCAACTTTACATTGGTAGCAATGATCCGGTCGATACGATGAATGATGTCGAAAAATATCTCAGTTATTCTGCTTTCTTCGCTATCTCCAAAGACAGCGCCGTTGGATGGTGAAACCAGGCGCAACAGTTGATCCGCATTGTATGAATCCCCTATTCCTACCGCAAATAGCTGAGCGCCAGCTTCACTGGCTCTATTGGCTTCCCGTTGTGCACTATTGCGGGAGTCCGGCTTACCGTCTGAAAGTATCACCATGATATTGGCATCAGCATCGCCATCTGAAAACACTTTCATGGCGCGCTTAATACCGGAAGCTATATTGGTTGACCCTCCCAGGTATGATTTAAGATTATCGATCCGTTTCTTTATAGATTCCTTTTCATTTTCTGTTGGCACGGCGTTTTTCATTACTATATCACTACTGGTATGAAACGCTATCAGCGATAGCGTGTGTCGTTCATCCAGTAAATCAACAATCATTTTGGCCGTGCTTAAAGCAAGATCAAACTTCGTGCCTATCATGGAATAACTGCAATCAAAAACCAGGCAAATAGCAACAGACGATTTTAATTCACCGTCGTCGCTCGTTGTGAACCTGGGCACAATATTAACGTGGCAGTTTAATTCCGATCCATCCAGATCCGCGGGCAACTCGTACCGATCCAGGCTGGCAGAGAGCTTGAGAATAGCATCAGTTTTTGGATCTTTATTCAAGGACATTGAATGCTTCCTCGAGAACATCGACTAATGTTTTTATTTGTTCCCTGGTATGACTGGCGGTAATATTAAAACGCAACAGGGACTCACCCTCTGGTGTATTTGGGAAACACAAACCGCTCACTAAAATATGGTTATTAAACAGGTATTCCACCATTTTTTGCGCATTCAACGTACTACCTACATTAATACTCACCAGTGGAGAATCATTTCGTTTCAGCTGCCAGTCTTTTTTCCTGATTTCATCTTTAAGATATTTTGAATTCGCATGATAGCGACTCAACACGGTGTCATCCGCTTCGAGAGTTTCAATAACTTTTATCACAATGGCGGCATTAACGGGTGATATGGGCTCAGATAGAATATACGGCCTGGAGGTAAGCCTGAGCCATTTAACCAGTTCGCTGTCGCCAGAGATAAAACCGCCACTGACGTTACCCAGCGCATAGGCAAAAGTACCAGTAACCAGGTCTGGTTTCTCTTCCATTTGCAGATGGTTAACAATCCCCCTGCCGTTCTCACCAAGAACACCTGCGCCAAGACTGTCATCGACGATGGTTATTGCATCATAATCTTCCGACAGGTCCATGATACTCTGTAACCGCGCAAGGTAACCATCGGAACTAAAAACACTGTCCGTTACAAGGATCCTGAAGCGGGAATTTTGCGAACATTTTAGATGGTATTCCAGGTCTTCATAATCCTGGTTGCGAAAAGGAACAATATTGGCCTGTGACATCCTTGCGCCGTCATATATGCCTGGATTGCACATTTCATCAATGAAAATGCTGTCTCGCCGGTTCGTTAATGGTTCAAAAATACCGATGTTTGCCAGGTAATGTGATGGAAATACAATACTGTCATCGACTTGTAAAAATCCCGACAGTTTTTCCTCCAGCTGCTTAATAATATCCAGGGTGCCAATGGTCATACGCGAAGAGGTGTTTCCAGCACCGTACATGGAAAGTGCTTCACGTGCTGCATCGCGGATGACATCGTTTGAGGTCCACCCCAATAGATCGTTTCCGGCAAAATTCAGATAACTTTTATCCTCATCAACTCGGACTTCCATGTTGTCTGTCTGAACAACGGCTGTCTCTGACCTGAGCAGGCCCGCAGCATCCATGTTCTGCATTTCTCGCAATATTGCCTTTTTTATTTTCAAAGTCATAGTCTGATTTGAGTTACTAATCCTGTTTTGATATTCCAATAAACCACAAAGAAGCACTGGTGCAATATTGCCAGGACAGGCTCTTTGCGTTTGTATAATCCAGGCAGAACTGGTCCAGGCCTTTCGCCAGACAACTCAGGTCCTCACCATCACATTGTGATGCAATGCCGAGATAATAATCGGTGACCAGTTTCCCATATTTCTGTTGCAGCCGATTTTCCAGTGCTGTTCTAAAATCGTCTTTGGTATTGCGTGTCACACGATATCTTTCTGAGCGTTTGACAAATGCGTTTTCACTTAACTTGTTGACAATGATAATGTCTGAGTAAAGTTCGCAATTGTCTCTTAAGTTCTGCTTGCGATAGGTACTGCAGTTCTTTCGGGCAAAACTGAGCAGGCATTCGACCTTCAAATCGGACAAAGTGGATCTGCAGTTATTTCTTTCAACGACGTTTATATATCGATAGGTATTCATGATATTCTGCAGCCTGGTTTCCTTAAATGCCTTTAACGCCTTCTCTATATATAGCACCCTGTTTTCTTCTACATAAGGTTGTGTTGTCTCACTGGCATAACTAAGTCCATCGCTAAAACCATAGTTAAGCAACATAAACAACAATAGCAAAGACTGCTGTGAATAAGATCTAATCATAATCGACCATGACGCTCCTGGTATTTTGCGCGAAACGTATTAACGTAATTTTGTAAATGAACGTGATAGGGATATATATCCAGAAGATCGTCTCTTTCCAGCACCCAGCTGTTACCCAGGAAAATATCCACGTTTTTCAGAATATCCAGCCGGGAAAACAAATAGGTCGGTTCTTCAAGGTATTTTTGATTGTCCTGTACATCGCTACTAACACCCTCGATTTTAACGTCCGAACGACTGGAAAGTTGTGAATAATGAAACCTGTCCTCAAGCACTTTCGAAAATTCGTTGTACATGGCTATTTGTGATTCCCCGTAATTCTCGATCACCGGGAAATAGCGAGTCGTCACGGTAAAATCAGTATTTTTAAAATTGAATTTGCTGGTTTTATTTAACCGGCCCGACGTGCTCGCCTGCATGAAACACTGGAAGCTGACCAGTTCATTTTTCTTTCTAATCTGTTGCTTACTTTTAGCGATCTTGCTTTTAACGTCAACTTTTGGCTTTTTCTTTTGCGATTCTTTTTCATCTAAAACGGGCTCTACATTATCTTTAGCCATCCCTGTATTTTCGTTTACGTTTTCCAGTTCCCGAATACTATCGTCAAGACTCAATATGGCATTGGCAATATTATGCCTTCGCAAAACAAGTTTCACTTCGGGTAGCACGCCTTCATCTTCAAGCACACTTTCCGGCGCTTGTACCAGTCTTTCGCAAACATCCGGGTCGGAATTCCAGTGAATCTGATATTCTTTACAAAAACCGACGGTCAGCGGACTTTTTGGATTAAACAGCAAGTGTCCATAGACATGTTCCATTAACTTGCTGTTGTTCCGTTCATCGTCTTTTGCCAACGTAATGGTATTTGTCTGCTTTTGAAACTGCTCAATACAGTAATTAGGATCCAGGTATTCCCGGTATTTCTGGATAATGAAGTGCTGCGGATAGGGCAAATCGGTCCATATATGGTGTGAGGCCCTTGGTGCAGCACTGATGGCATAGGCCTGATAATCACGAAGCGTTTCAAAATTGTTAACCTGTAATTCAAATTTGTCCTGTACTTTTTTTATTTCATTGTTTTTGAAAAATTCTTTTTGTTTTTCTACCGAACTGACAAATAGTCGCGACATATAATGTAAATAAGGCTCATCTAATCGCCTTTTCTGGCATACCTGCATCTTTTCAGGGTCGATTTTTTTAGGTTCGCAAATGCCAAGGTCCTTGGCGTAGCCAAGCTTGTGCGCCCTGATGATCAGTTCACAGCCCTCCGGTACAGACTCACCATAGATATCCTCGTCGTTATCCGGACAAAAGTCGGCCTCTGATGTTGCAAACTGGGACGGCAAGGTTTTTATCTTTTCAAAACCGCTGTTATCCAGTGTGACCAGTGCGATATTAAAGAAAATAATGACACAGAACATTTTCTGCATAATTGGTGAAAATTCGATGGCATTGACATCGACCCGGTTCCCGATACCAAAAGCAAGACCTTTGTAATTAAATATGGTTATTGCGTCTTTAGGCATTTCAACATCCTGCACCAGATGCAGGTAATAGACGCTTCTCTCCCCGAGCTTCCAGAAATGATATATACCGATACCGAATATGATTGAAAACAGCCCAATGAAAAACGACAGCTCGGTGTTTAAGCCTCTCAAATAACTCCAGTTCAGGTAGTCAGACTCATAAGCGAAAACGATGCTAATGCATAACACCAGAAACAGCGCTAAACTGTTGGTTCCTAAATGCAGGCGAACAGAATCACTACTACCAGCATCGTAGCCAATAATATCTCGCGCATAGCGGTTAGTGGATTTTGAGTATCGCTGATTCATACTGCGTTATTCGGCCTCAAATCTATTTACGATTTTATCCTCGATGGTGATTCTTCTATTTTTGGATTTTGTCAGTTTTAATGTTTCTCTCTGTGCCCTGGATATTTCACCTTCAAACTTCGGTACTTCCAGTTGTGGTGAGTTATCGGCGTAAGTGCATATCACCACGTTATCAACAAGCTCTTTGCTGTAATTTCGCACCTCTTCATAAGCCGCAAAAGCTCTTCTAAAACCAAGCTCCAGATTACTGTCCTTATCACCATCACCGTCGGTATGACCATTAATAACCAGCAATCTTTTGGTTAAGCCGCTGGTTTGAAAATTAAGTACCTGTTCGGTTTCATCATAAAAAATATTGTTAAATACCGACTTTCCTTCATCGGAAAGATCAAATTTGCCGGGTGGAAACAGCACGTCTCCCGGAAGACTGATGGTGCGTGAACTTACATCACCGATTGTCTCACTAATACCAATATCCTTGCCCTGGTTGGTTGACCAGAGAATGACGAAAAACACCATAATTATCGTCATCAGGTCGGTATAAATAACCTGCCAGGGTTCCCCGCGGGAACGTTTCTTTTTGGTTGGATCTGTATAGCGCTTCATTGGTATACCTTTCTTAAAAATAACTAGTTATAAATGACGCTTGTATTCGACGAAAATAAATGACTAGTTATGAGTCACTTCAATGGTATTCTTGTTTTCGATCACGACCTGCAACGCTCGAACCAGAATATCGTAGTCATAGTCCAGGTCGACCATTCGACGCTCAAATCGAGTTCCGATAATTTTGTAAAAAGAAGAAAAGATAGCGCCATAGAGCGTGGTTTTCAGGGCTAATGCCAGTTGTGGCGAAAGGGACTCAACGGTTACGTCAGAACCAAGACTGTCGAACATGGCAAGCAACCCGATAATGGTTCCTATCAAACCAAATAAAGGCATGGTCGCTGATACAAAATCAAAGTTCGAGTTTGAAGATTCGTATAATTCATGGCATTCCGCATAATAGGAGTGCGCGACAAACTCTGCATAGTCAATGTTTTTACCGGAGGAAACCAGTTCCTGAATATCCCGGCTTAACGAGTTATCAGGCAACTGTATTGATACATCACTTTCTACAGGACCCACGGCGATACTGCCATCACGCGCTCTCCTGATATTCAAGAGGTTTTGTAACGCGATAATCGTCTCCTGCATTGAAGTCGCCCGCGTGGTCAGGTGCTTTGACGAAAAGAAAATAATGAACGTTGAAAATGCCAGTATCACAAGGTCCAGACCCGTCACATAGATAAACAATCCTATGGAAATGGTAAACATCGAAATAAAGTAATTTTCCGTCACAAAAAACACCGAGGCAATCGCCAGCATGACACCGAAACCTATCAGGCCGACAAATCCCGCTCCGGCGCTCGATTGCCTGACTGCCCGGGTACTTTTCTTGAAAAAAGGAAAGAATCCTCTTCTGGGTTCAGGCCCTCTATCGGGTTCCTTTTTCTCGTGTGAGGAGTCATTCAAAGAGTCGTTCTGGTTATCGTCCGGGTCTTTGTCTAACGTATCGTCTGTATTGTCATTCTGCTTATCTGTCATAGCTCGTTCCGCTCTCTCTCTTTTTCAGCCTCGATAGCCTCGGCAATCTTCTGTTTTTCCTGTGCGATGGTCGCCAGGTATTCCGGGTGATAGTTATAGGAATTAACTACCGCCATAATGACGAAGTACATGACACCGAGAGAAACCGACCATTTTACGATTCTCTCGGCAACAATACTGGTATGCATCTGATGTTCAATGGGATCCTGGCTAAATCTTGAAAGCCAGATTAAACGATCCAGCTCATCGGTTTGAATTGACGTGGTTTCTCTTTCATCAACAAGCTGTTTGGCCCTCGTCAATATTTCATCCTGACTCTTTAACATACCGCTAATGATGCCTTTTGTGGTCAGGAACGATGGGTCGTCTGATACCTGGTAATACAGGTGCTGGATTAAGTGGTTCAAACCAAAATTAAGTACCACAAATGTATCGGCAACAATGGCAAAATACCGCGAAAATAAAAAGTTGTAGGGTTTCCTTTTTTCTTCGGGTTTGTAAAAGAAATAAAGGTATAGTGTTGAAAATATTTCTTCGCGGCGTATCAATGCGCCAAACTTGTGCAGCAGTGTGCCAAACAGAAAATCCTTGTCCTGCTCACTGGAGTCGTCTATTTCCGCGTCTTCATCATAGGGGTGAGCTCTTAACGAACCATCCAGCAACAACGCTTCTACGATACGCATATCGTCGGCATTATTGGACATCAAGGAAGGAAAATTATCAGCGCCATCCAGGTGGGGATACACGATCCCCTGCAAAATATCTTCCGGAGGACTCTTGCGTATACTCACCGGTAATCCCAGATCGCGTTCGTAATGTTTTTGCGCACGTTCAATATTTTTTATTTTATTCTTGACATGCCGGGACCTGGACACTTTTGTATCCGCCATGTCAGGTGACAAATTCGCAAATAACTGGAATACCGTGTTTTGTCGTTTAACCGGCTCGGTAACTTTTTTGGTAAATATAGCGGTATCCATGGGATTGAAATCATCTATATCACCGAGCGAAAATTTCATTAACCCCCTGTCGATGGTTATTCTGGGCCTGTTAAATCCACCGCCATAACACATGGCACCCTCGTTATCTGCCGCTACAAACACCGTTTTATCGATCAGGCGTTTGTTCAGCGTTACGCCGTTCCTTTTAAGGTAACCAATGAAGTAATTTCGCGTTTTTAAATTCCAGATACTGTCTATATCCAGATCTCCGTCACTCAGGTTGATATCGATACTCATTGAAAATACATCCAGCATGAGCGCGACCCAGTAGCTGAAATACAGGCCTGACAATGGGAATAACACTAAAACCATGATTTCCTGATTCACGGAAAAAAGTTTCCCCGCGTAAAAAACCGCAGCAAAAACACCGGAAAACACCGCGACCATGATCAGCGATTTGATGACAATGGTAACCAGGCAGGACTGTAACAGTGGTATGAGATTATTGGGCTGAATACGTTCTATTCCCTGCAGGTGAGGAAAAATAATTTTAAAATTTATAATGATAAAATAACCCCATAACATTCCGCCCAGGCCGGTTAACAGCCAATGGTAATCGACAGTCTGGTTAAACAGGATGTTGGGAATATTGCCAGCTCCGCGTTCTATCAATATCCACTGATAGGCGATCACCGATAAGCAGACAATCAGAAACGGATAGAACCAGCGCAGAATAATTTTTACCCGCTCAGGATGCTTTCGTGGTTTGCCAAACAGGGAAAAAAGATAGGGAAAAGCGCTAAACAGCGCCAGGAATATTAAAAAGGCTTTTTGAAATCGAGTGTCTGAACCAGGCTGAACCTTTTGAGCTGTTTCCCCGTCGATTTCACTCTCCGTTACCGCAAAGTATTTACGCTTATCCAGGATACCGCCTTTTTCCAGAAATGGTTTAAAGGCACTAAACGCGCCCATGCGCAATTTTAATAAACTTGATCCACTACCAATGTCAATGGAACCGGTTTTGACTAAAAACCGGTTTTGAACATCGTATATCTCATAATCGATGTCGGACTCATCAACCGTTCCTAACATCAGCGCATCGACACCCAGGTTTTTGTAAACCTCCACGATGCAATCTACGTGGCGTTTTTTACAGGTCTTCTCATTGGCAATATCTTTTTTAACCGGTACTACCTTTTCGTATCCTGATATATCGTTATAAATATTCTGTTCCAGCGCATTAACAACCCAGACTTTCTGCTTGCCTTCCGCTGTCAGGCTAACGACAAATTTTCCGGTAACAATTTTATCTTCCGCAAAAAGCTCACCTGCCATAAGGAGCAATAGCAAGTACAAAACTGTTATTTGAAATAAACGGTTCACTATCTGGTAAAACTGTTCTATCAGGGTTAATGGAAATATCTGATGCA
>NZ_CDLKIE010000167.1:0-5761 GCF_975902315.1 Kaarinaea lacus
CACGTAACAAGCTGCTGCCTGGGCTCGTACGAGAAAATAAGCATAAGGTATATGAAAAACTGTTCTGGGTTGTGTTAAACAGGTTACTGTTAATCGCGACAGATGTTTCCTGATGACTTCACTATCGTATTTAACCAGCGTATCGAATAACTCAACCTCTTCACGGTCAATGCGCTCCAGCTTACTGTGCATAATGAATGATAAACGCGTAAATAAAAATCGCCCCAATGCTCCACTACAGACGATTAATGCCATTGCGACTATCGCTATCAAACTGTTAACTGACTTAATGGCAAATGAAGAATGTAAGATTGTTATCAATGGACCGGCAATACCTGCACATAAATGCACGACATACCATGACTCCACTTTCCCGGAGTTTTTAAGTATTGGCATCCTTTTGCGTAATGAATACGTTAACGCAACCAGCATCAATATTCCGCCCGCCAGACCGGTGTTATAAATAAAGTCATAATCAGTAACAAAGCTGAATTGCGTCCACCTGAGCCAGGCTGAAGTCAATATAACCGCGATGACTGATGAAACGATGAAGAACTTGCGAGACGAAGCCCTGGAGGCTTCATTTTTGGTTTGGTTGAATTGCCCTGGATATTTTTGTTTTAGAAATGCGACCGCACTCACAATACCGTTATGTTTGGCATTTGTATTTGCGCCCGACCCTGATTTCTCTTCGCTCATGGTCAACCCCCGACGCTCACAATTTAATTATTAGAAATACCCACGTTCGAAATAGCGTCCGTGCGTTATTGCATTCCTGCCCGTCGCCATCGCTGTGTACTGTTACTGATGTACTGATGGTTTCGGGAAACATCGAGGGTGAAATCGGAGAAGACAGTGCGCAAAACTTTAAAAAACATGATGCACTTCCATCACATTTTCCGTCGCTAACCCCGCTTGTTACGACCGCCCCTGTCACACCGTTAGAGCCTCTCAGACTCCACCCCCGATGCTTGTCCGCTTTTACATTGCCGCCCCCTGTTTGCATTAATGTAAAAGCGAATACGTATAAGCTTAAACTTATCGGTTACATAAGTTTTTGCTTATTAAAAATTAGTATATTCGGCCAGATTTCAAAGTCAACACGGTAGGAAAATTCACTAAATTCACTGACATACGTTTAAGAATTTTCCTACAAGGCGCGCTATTTCATAGTGATTTACTCGATTTTTTTTTCAAAGAAACCCTACGCGAAGCAGGCTTATCGCCCCACTAACATATTCATTTATAACGAAGTTTTCGTTTAAAAAGATTAGGCCAGTTTTATGGCGCTAATGATGGTTCGATCCTCTGGTTTATCGGGTGGGGTGTAGCGCACTGCTCAGGTAGCCTGGTAGCGCTCTGCTCAGGTAGCCTGAGAGATGAACCTGCGCCGAAAAACCTGGGAGGATTAATTTGTGTTACCCAATCGTTGTCGCTGTTCAATCAGTTTCAGGGTGTCACGGTAGTTATTAACATGAACTCCACCGATTCGAACCGCGATCAGGGCATGCTCATAAGCATCGTCCAGCTGATTAGTATCTAATAATACCTGGGCCAGATTATTATGCGCGGGTGCATATTCAGCATCTATTGCGATCGCACGTTTATAGGCAGATTTTGCATTCTCTAACTGTGCTAACTGGTAATACACATTGCCCAATCCCATCATTGCGATAATTTCATTGGGCCACCGCTTCACGACTGCCTGATATGCTTGCAGCGCAATGCTCAATTGCCCCTGCTTTTCAACGACAGAGACCGCTTTTAAATAGCTTAGGGCATCTGCCGATGCCGGTATGTTGTCCGGGCGCATCACCACCATGGCCCACTTATTGGCACGCTGCCAGGTTCTCTCAAAAGTTTCGAGATTGACCACATAGTTCTCGGTGGTCCCTGAGTGCAACACTATTTCATTGGCAGCTATATCTATGCCCTTCACAACTGCGTAGTGCCAGTTAGGAAACCAGTCTATACCCAGATTCTGTAACACCAACACCGGATGGCCAGCTTCAATTTCAGCAATCAAACTTTGCCAACCCAAGGTCAATTCATAGGGTATGCGCTGGTAACTACGTGTTGCCACAACCATCTCCAGTTGAAAGCTACCCTTTCGTTCCGGCACGTACACCTTGGGTTTAAGTTCTTCAGGTGTCACTTGCTGACCCGACCAGTTTAATAACATCGCCAGTGCCGCTGGACCGCACTGGTATTGCTCTTGCGCGAAGAATGGCACATTCGGAATTTCGGTTTTTTGACGGGATTGTATATCAGTCGTGTTGCGAAGCTGATCTATCTCTAGCGTCGTGCTGCAGGCACTTAACAAAAAAAGACTGCCAATTAACCATCTGGCAGTCTTCCGATAAGAGGTCATAAACTTTTTCTGGAGCGAGATTTCTTATTTCGCCGTTTTCTTCACGAAAGGAAATATGTCTGTATACCCCATAATATCGGTAAACAGTAACACCAGAAATACTATCAAAAGCACGCCTAAGACATCAGTGCCACCCGCAGGCAAATCCTGCATGTTCTGCGCAAACAACATGGCTTCTTCGTCGGTCATATTCGCTACACGATTAAGCGCAGCATCAGGATCGACGCCATACTCAACAAGTTTTGCGCGAACATCATCGCGTTCCAGTAACTGATATATGCGTTGTTTTTCGGTATGAGTTACCTGACTATCGATAATATCCGTAGTAGTCACAATGCCGGCAAGTGCAGCATGCTGCAGGTTTACCATCAGGAAACACACTAACATAACCTGGCTTACCGCTTTGAATAATCGTTTTCTATGATGCATCCGTGTTCCTCCAAATTTACGAGCAAGTAGGAATGATGATAGTAATTATAAACATTCCGTATAATTTGTCGATTGATGAATATTCGTTTGTGGATTCCTGGTGCCAAAGTGACTAATGGTAAGGATCCTGATTACTTTCCTGTTGTTGCTCTTGTGTTTGTTGCTGTTTTAATTCTTTTTGTTTCTCCCGTTGAATATCACTTTCCAGGGTCTTTAATTTGTCCGCCAGTTCACGAATTGCCGGTGCGATTTCGCCTTCAACCTTTTCGCGGTTCTTTTTAATATCCTTATTAATTTTAAACAATGCGAGAAAAACACCCAGCACCGGCAGCAACCAGACAATCAAGACCAGTTTTTGTTTTTTTTCGGCAGAGTGAATTTGCGAAGACTGAATAATCTGAGTGCACATGTAATTGAGGTAAACAATGGCAATCAAAAACACTGCGCCGAACAACCATATTAATTCCATTTATTTTACCACCTTATCGAATACGCTTGTGTCATCAATTTATGCGGGTAGAAAAACTACTTGAAGTGAAAATCCATTGCCCAACTATAACGCAACACAAGATTGAGCGCAGCACCTGGCATTAAATTATGTGGTGGTCTATTGCGTAAATTGTGCTGAAGTCTTGAATTGTTTTCTGAAAATTCAGGTTAACACAGCACAATCAATTAATGATAACCTGGTAATTTAAATCAAGGTTACCACCACCGTCATTCATGGTCCCATTCATTTCAATTTTCCAGTTGGTCACGTTGGCATCATAACCGGCAGGTGCACCACCACCTCCCGAGGTTGGCGTATAGCTAAATGTCACCCCGTTGTCATCAGAATAGGTAATAGAACCAATACTCAAGCCTGATGCTGGTGTACCCTCTACCAGTTGAAATGGAACGCCCACCCCATAAGTGTTTAAGCCAAACATTACAAATGGGCTAAGCTGATCCTCAACCACAACGGTATATGCATCATCACCACCCGTATTGGTAACATCAAGCGTGTACGTGATAGTACTGCCGGGATTTACCGTAGGTGCTGATGAATACTTCACCATGGTTAATACCGGTATCGGTTCAATATCAACGTCCACACTCCCACTGTCATTACTGGAATCTTCATCCGCCGGGGTAGACGCGGTGAGTGTTGCGGTATTGGTTACCGTCATAATGACCGGAACAACTCCCGCAGTAACATTAATCGTCAATGTGTAGGTGGAATTGGCTGGAATACTGGGAATATTCCATTCATCAGGAATACTGTTACTGTCTGAATCATCGAATGTGGTACCGGCTTCTACCGAGTGGCTCACATAGGTTACTTGTGAAGGCAACACATCGGATATAACAACGTCGGTAAAATCAACAATCGCTGCGTTATATACTTCAACGGTGTAGGTAAAGGGCTGGTTACCTTTAATTGTAGTGACTGATGCTGACTTGGAGACCTGCAGATCTTTTGGAAACAACTGTCCGCCAGCAGGACCATCCATGTTATCAATAATATTATTGGGTAAATTGCTGCCGTTGGAAGAAGAAATGTGAAATTTCAAATTGGCCGGCGCTCCGAATCCCAGGCTTGCCCAACTAACGCGGGATTCCATTTGCACACCAGATGGCGCGCCGCCGTTTAAAGAATACAGTGTAGATTGATTAGTGATTCCGCCCGGCATGGTATAACCATCACCATTGCCACCCCCATCTGTCAGCGGATCACCGCCGCTGGCTGATTCCACGTAATCCCAAAGTTCAGCAACAGTATTTTGGTTGCTACCCTGCCATTTGATGCGCAATACCTTTTCACCCGACTGCATATTGCCATCAGCACTGGAATCAATAAAAAACCACCAGTCGGTTACATTGGTAGATGATGCCCAGCGCTCGACATAAAAATACACATATGTGTTATCCCAGGTGAAGGAAAACTTCTTTAAATCGCGCCCGGTACTTTTTAAGGGATCATCCAGATCATCCGCCGGCGTATTTCCATCCTGCCCATCGTTACTGAATTGTCCTGGATTATTGGTTATATCCGTCGGCGTAGTCCAGTCTGTCATCGTGCCATCGACGGTAATGGTACGTTGAATGTACACAGCGTGGGCTTGGGAAATGACACCCAATAGCAAGCAAGCAACAATGATGGCCTGTCCAATGACACGCATGATCAGTTCACTATAGCGTAAAAAAATCCTGAGAATTCTCTTTGGTTAACGGCTAGTTAGCCTCGATACTGAAGGTAAATATGCAGGATTCATACACGCTGGCGATTTATAGCACCGATCGCAGTTAATAATTAATCAATATAATTCAACAAGTTATAATATCACACAAGAAAGCCGCGACATAACTGCCGCGGCCTTCGAGTGGGTAATGCTTAATCGTCTAAAGCAGGCTATTTATTCATCATGGTCATCATGATGCTTGCCGGTTTTACTGATCGCCCAGGTTCCGTCACCATCGTCAGCTGCCGAGTGCTGGATGTTTACATACAGTGTGTGGGGATCTTGTGGACTGAAATAAATACCCGTTCCTTCCGCATCGGGATCCGTTAAGGATGCGAAAAGATCAACGTCTTTTGAAGCACCAAAGTCGTCGACCTTCCTGGTGCTGGCAAACCAGATGTCAGACGGTTTGTTGTCTTCGATCATAATCAGGCGTCCGTCGGGTGATTCGGCCAGGTTATCAACACTGTCGAAACCTGTTTGATGGCCTTCTTCCCCAGGCTTGCCAATTTCAACAGGCACGTTAACACCCGCTTTGACAAAGTTAGTGACTTCCATGGTGTTGAGGTTGATGGCGATAACACGGCCTTCATAGTACTCCCTGCCGTATTCATCGCGTGGCCCTTCGGTGATGGCGACCGTGGGTAAAACAGTTGTTCCCGGTTGCAAGATTACGGCATTCTCCCCGCCATCCGGCTCGTAGGTACCATCCACAAACTCACCATCCGCTTCGTCAGTC
>NZ_CDLKIE010000168.1:0-17071 GCF_975902315.1 Kaarinaea lacus
AAGCAGCGGTGGAAGGTATTGCGGGTTCATTGGGATCTGCTTCGGCGATAAATTTTACGGTACGCAATATCAATCGTGAGTACGGCGTATCGATTTCCAATTGCCAGGATATCGCCTTAACACTGGAAGGCGAGTTAACCTCTGGCTACACCATCATTCCGGCGAAAATTAATCCCGGTACCCATCAGAAATGCACAGTTACTCATAGCGGTGGCGAGTCTGCAGAATTCGTGGGTCATGGGGTTAGCTAGATAACACCAGCAATCGATCCCGATAAATACATTCTTACCATTAACAACTGGCGTGACGCGAAAGTGTTTGCGTACCTTGTTGCCTCACAGTGTCGCCTGATCCCTTGACGGTAAAGCGGCTTCTTTATGATTGCCCATTCATTGAAGCTTAAGAAACCTTAAAATATTCTGAACTATGGCCGATATATTTTTAGACGCTACAAGCTTTTGCAGCCTGTAAGCATCACGTATGCGGTTTTTATAATCAGGATTGCGAAATCAGGGAATATTTCGGCGGTTTTTGGAGGTTTAAATGCAAATGAAGAATTCAGGCTTTACACTCATTGAACTTGTATTGGTGCTGGTAATTATTGGTTTGCTCAGTGCTGTCGCAATTCCCAAATATATAGAAGTCAACTCCGAGCAGGATGTCGCCGAGAAGAACCAGTTAAGTGGTACCGTGAAAACTGCCCTGGTGATTGCGCAAGCGGATACTAGTGCTTCACCGAGTGTAAACACACTGGCGACCTACGTTCAGGGGGATCAGGTAAAAGTTGCAAACTCAGGTATCGTGCTGCTGCATGATGGGGAGTCATACATGGTGCCCACTTATGTCGACAACAATTGTTCCAACCCAACCAGCGCGGCAAGCGACAGGGTTAAATGCGTGGGTAATATTCAATAACGCCTTCATCAGTAAACGCAGCGTTTTGTGCTTGCGTACATTCTCGCTATACAACTTAATCATTTCATCAATCGTTTGAGTTCATCGTTGCCAGGGATCGGCGAAGCAACGAAGTGCAGTGTGTTTGCCTTTATTTACACAATATTGATCTGTTGCAATCCTCTTCTAAAACCCTACAAATAATGCTTCTATAATAGATTCTCCCTGGAACATCGTTCCTGCTAGTAAGCTCGCCACTACTTTCAAATAGCCTTGTCAGCATTGGCACGCATAAGCAATTTGATTTCAGTCAAATCCGGTTTGATCTTTTGTAGTGTTTATTTTTCCCCACTATATACTGTAAGAATTACGACATCAGCAAAGGGTGCTGTTATGTGTTTGGGAATACCCATGCAAATCAAAGAAATAGATGGATTCATCGCCCACTGTGAAGCGAAAGGCGTAAGCAGGGACGTCAATCTTTTTCTCATGCAGGAAGCCGAATTACAACCTGGAGACTATGTGCTGGTTCATGTCGGCTATGCCTTGCAGAAAGTGACCGAAGATCATGCTCGGTCTGCGTGGGAACTATTTGATGAGATACTGGATATGCAGGGAGAGCCTGATAATGCATGAACTGGCAGTGTGCCAAAGCATTGTTGATCAGGTCAGTCATATTGCTGCTGAACATCATTCCAGTATTGTTGAAAAAATTTATTTACAGATAGGTCCACTATCCGGCGTGGAACCCGATTTGCTGAAATCGGCATTTCCCTTAGCATGTGCCAACACCGCCGCAGCAAAAGCCGAGCTTGTTATCAACACTTTGCCCATTCGGGTTCAGTGTAAGAGCTGTCAGGCAGAAAGCGAAGTCAGTGCAAATCGCCTGGTGTGTGGTAAATGCGGCGACTGGCAAACAACTTTGATCAGCGGCAACGAAATGCTGTTGGAGCGGGTGGAGTTGCAAACGGAACATTAATCAGAGGATGGATTATGTGTGATACATGTGGATGCAATATTACGCCGGGTAACAAACACCTCATTGAAATCAAAGGCAAGTTATCCAGGACGCCCGATGGCAAGGCGGCGGTGGATGTACTGCAGGGTTTGTTATCGGAAAACGACCATCAGGCACAACATAACCGGGAGCATTTCGATAAACATCAGGTGTTGGCGATTAATTTAATGTCATCACCAGGTTCCGGAAAAACGGCGTTACTGGAAGCGACTATCGAAGCGCTTGGTGGGCGACTAAATATAGGTGTTATCGAAGGGGACCTGGAAACTGAAAATGACGCCCAGCGAATTCGCGCCAGGGGTGTGCCGGCCATTCAAATAGCCACGGGCAGTGCCTGTCACCTTGATGCACACATGGTACATAGCGCAGTGCATCAGCTCGATCTTGCGTCACTGGACATACTGTTTATAGAAAATGTCGGCAACCTGGTGTGCCCCGCCAGTTTTGATTTAGGGCATCACAGAAATATCACCCTGTTGTCGGTCACCGAAGGTGATGATAAACCCGCTAAATATCCGGTGATGTTCCGTGCGGCAGACGCCATGTTGATTACCAAGGCGGATCTGCTTGAAGTGCTGGATGATTTTAACAGTGCGGATGCAGAGCAGAACTTACGGAACCTGGCTAATCCGGCGCCGGTCATGGAAATATCCGCAAAGACCCGCCAGCGTTTTGATCAATGGATTCACTGGCTGGATGATGAATTGCAACACTATCGTCAACATCTGGCGCGTGGCGAACAATTGCGTCCTAAATTACAGCCGGACGGAAATAATCTGCATAGCCATCAGCATGTTCACCATGCGCATCCGCACGATCATAAACACGGGTGATCGTGCGACTTTGTACGGAATGAAGATACAAGTACTAACTTTATGAGCTTGATCAAGCAACAACCTGCCGAGCAAAAAAAGTGGCTGGAGAATATTCGGGCCATCGATTTGCCGAATAAAGTACGCATCATGAATGTGTGCGGTGGCCATGAGCGCTCCATTTCAATGGCGGGATTACGCGGCGTGTTGCCGAAAAACATCGAGTTGATACCGGGGCCAGGATGTCCCGTTTGTATCTGTCCGGAAGAAGACGTGTTTGACGCGATACAGCTGGCGTCATCAGAAGATGTCACGCTGGTGGCGTTTGGCGATATGCTGCGCGTACCGGTCAATGTGCCCAAAGGGCAGGCGCGGTCCCTGGAACAGGCCAAAGCGGCGGGTGCAGATATACGGCCTATCGCTTCGCCCATTGAAGCTGTAAAGATAGCCAACCAGTTACCGGACCGACAGGTGGTGTTTTTTGCGGCCGGTTTTGAAACCACGACAACGCCGGTTGCTGCCATGTTAGCTGCGGGCGTTCCGGATAATTTATCCGTGTTACTTTCGGCGCGACTCACCTGGCCTGCAGTGGCGATGTTACTGGATTCGGAAACGCCTGGCTTTGATACCCTGGTTGCACCTGGCCATGTATCGACGGTAATGGGTGCCAATGAATGGCAGTTCGTTACAGATAAACATGGCATCCCCACGGCTGTCGCCGGATTTACTGCAGAAAGCCTGTTAGCTGCCTTTTATTCCACCTTGCGACAACTCAGGGAGAAGAAACCATTCCTTGATAATTGTTATCCGGAAGTAGTGACCAGTGAAGGGAATATTGCCGCTAAAAAAATCCTGAATGACGTGCTGGAGGTGGTTGATGCGAACTGGCGTGGTGTGGGCAAAATTCCGCAGTCCGGTTTCGCTTTGAAAGCGGCCTATAAACAGTATGATGCACGGGAACGGTTTGCCTCACTGAATAACGATCATGAAGCGCGGCGTCGCGCCGGTGCGATGCCGCCGGGTTGTGATTGTGCGCGAGTCGTGTTGGGTAAGCTATATCCTAATGAGTGTCGTTTATACGGCAAAGCCTGCACGCCTCGTACACCGATCGGGCCATGCATGGTATCCGATGAAGGCGCTTGCCGTATCTGGTGGAGTACCGGCATTCGCGAATCTGCAACGACAGCAAAAGATGATTCGCAACAAGTGGTGGTGTGATGCATGAACCTTTGGAGTCAAATCAAGCCAGATTTTTTGTGCTCTCCGGACATGTGCAAGGTGTAGGTTTTCGTCCTTTCGTTTACCGCCTGGCACAGCAGTACCATATTCACGGATGGGTGGAAAACTGGATGGGCCAGGTTGCCATTCATGCCGAAGGCAATGCGGACTATTTACAGACATTCCAGGAAAACCTCATCAAGCAGGCGCCGCCACACGCAAGTCCCGTTATTTCCAGAAACAGAATCGTTGATTGCAAACACTATGCAGCGTTTTCCATACGCCGTAGTAACGAAAAAACACCGAACACCATTCGAATAGTTACCGATTTGCCCGTCTGTGATGACTGTTTGCATGAATTGAATGATGCGGCAGATCGGCGTTATCGCTATCCGTTTATTAACTGCACCCATTGTGGACCACGCTATACCCTGATTCGCCAGCTTCCCTATGATCGTGCTAATACGACCATGGCGGAGTTTCCATTATGTCCCCAGTGTAAGGGTGAATACGAAAATGCAGCAGACCGTCGTTACCATGCGGAACCCATTGCCTGTAGCGACTGTGGTCCGGCATTATCCTTTACCCACCAAAACAAAACCATTGCCGGTAATGAGCAGGCATTGCAGGCATGTATCACTGCGCTGAGGAAAGGGAAAATTGTTGCGGTAAAGGGCATAGGCGGCTATCACTTAATGGCCGATTCCTGCAACGATGCGGCTGTAGCAAAACTGCGGGAACGTAAACCGCGCCCGCATAAGCCATTGGCCGTAATGATGGCGGCACAGGATCTGTCGCAGTATGTAATCGCCAGTGAAGACGAACAAGCGCTGCTGAGTGGTGTTGAGCACCCCATATTGTTGTTAACACAAAAACCGGGAAACGTACTGTCGAAGTTAATTGCACCGAAGCTAACGGAAGTGGGCGTCATGTTGCCCTACAGTCCCTTGCATTATTTATTGTTAAAAGAATTTTCCCGACCGCTCGTGGCAACGTCCGCCAATATCAGCGGCGAACCGGTGTTAACTGATAACGATGATGTGGTAAGACGATTATCCCACGTTGCTGATGCAGGCCTGCATCATAACCGGCCGATACAGCGCCCGGCTGATGATCCGGTGTATCGGGTCATCAATAATAAGCCAAGGGCGATACGCCTGGGACGTGGTAATGCACCGCTGGAGTTGAACTTACCATTCACGATTGACAGGCCAAGTCTTGCCGTGGGTGGTCATATGAAGAACACCATTGCTTTGGCCTGGGAAAATAATATTGTGGTGTCGCCTCATATTGGCGAACTTGATTCGCTACGCAGTCAACAGGTCTTTGCCCAGGTCATTGCGGACCTGCAGGCACTTTATCAGATAACAGCAGAGCGGGTGGTGTGTGACGCCCATCCAAAATACAGCAGTTCTGAATGGGCGAGGAAGTCCGGACTGGAAGTCGTATCCGTATACCACCATCATGCACATGCATCTTGTGTGAGTGGTGAGTTTCCCGGTGAAAAGAACTGGTTAGTGTTTGCCTGGGATGGTACCGGTTTTGGTCCGGATAACACCATCTGGGGTGGTGAAGCCCTGTTAGGTAATAGTGGGTCCTGGCACCAGGTAGCCAGCCTGCGTCAATTTCATTTGCCCGGTGGTGATCGTGCCGCGCGGGAACCATGGCGCAGCGCCGCCGCACTGTGTTGGGAAGCCAGTCTGACCTGGTCGACATCGCATAAAGACCTGGACATGTTGCAGCAAGCCTGGCAAAAGCGAATTAATTGTCCCTTGACATCTTCGGCTGGTCGCCTGTTTGACGCGGCAGCTGCATTAATCGGGCTGGTTGACACAGTTAGCTTTGAAGGGCAGGCGCCAATGTGGCTGGAAGCACTGGCCCAACAGGGAAGCGCTGAAGGTTTATCGCTGGAAATGGAACAGGATGATCAGGGTGTCTGGCGCGCTGACTGGCAATGGCTGCTGGAAATGTTAATGGATAACAGGCATAGCCAGGCGGATCGTGCACGATGCTTCCACGAAACCATGGCCCTGGTGATTTTGCATCAGGCGCTACAGGTGCGCGAACAGTATGGAGACTTTGCCGTTGGTCTAAGCGGAGGCGTTTTTCAGAATCGAATATTGACAGAACGTGCCATTGAGCTGCTCGAACAACACGATTTTCGCTGTTATTTTCCGGAGCATGTGCCGGTGAACGATGGTGGTTTATGTTACGGGCAGATCGTGGAAGCGCATGGGGTGACTGGTTGTACCAAACAATAACAATGAATGGCAAAAGGTAAATGGCATGACGCATATTACACTCGCGCATGGTAATGGTGGTCATTACATGCGACAACTCATCGAAGAAACTTTTGCTACCCGGTTAGCAAACTCGGTACTGGATGCCAGTAGTGATGCCGCTACCTTACCCACACTGAAGGGTGAATTGTTAATGAGTGTCGATGGCTTTACGGTAAAGCCGCTGGAATTTCCCGGTGGCAATATCGGATCCCTGGCGATACACGGTACCGTGAATGATTTATCCGTGTGTGGTGCTATTCCGCGGTTTTTAAGTTTGTCGGCGATTATTGAAGAAGGACTCGAACTTGAAGTGTTAGAACGCATTATCAGCAGCATGGCTGAAGCGGCTAAAGAAGCCGGTGTTGAAATTGCCTGCGGTGATACCAAAGTGGTGCCCAAGGGCGAGGGAAGCGGCGTGTATTTTACTACCACAGGAATTGGCGTCAGGAAACCGGGACTCACTTTAAGCATGCAAAACATAAAACCGGGCGATGCTATTCTGGTCAGCGGTTCGGTGGGTGATCACGGTACAGCAATTATGCTGGCGCGCGAGCAATTTGGCTTAAAGGGCAACATTCAATCAGATTCCGCCAGTGTATTGCCATTTTGTCAGGCTTTATATGACCTGCCGGGGTTGCGCTTTATGCGTGATCCAACGCGAGGTGGATTAGCGACCGTTTTGCATGAGATACATCAATATACTTCGTTGGGTGTACGTGTAAAACAGACACATATACCGGTTCGCGATCCGGTGACGTCTGTTTGTGAAATACTGGGCTATGATCCCATGTATCTGGCTTGCGAAGGGCGAGTGGTAGCAGTGGTTGATCAAAATGATGCCCCACAGGTATTACAGCGTTGGCAACAGCTGCCCGGCGGTAAAGACGCCGCAATTATTGGTAATCTGGACAATAGTATGGCGCGAGTAATACTGGAAACGGAGATTGGTGGTGAGCGTATGCTGGAAGAGCTGGAAGACGATCCGTTGCCAAGAATCTGTTAAAGATTAGCGTAAATGGTATGAACAGGTTTTGATATGTCTAATTCGTCCAATGATAACGGCACCAGCATGACGGCTGAACATGCCATGAATGTGGTGCTGGAGGCAGAAGATCATGCCAAGCATGCCGTGGATAAATGTGCTTCAGAAGCTGATGCACTATTACAGCAGGCTCGACAAAGAGCCAAGCAAATTGCCGAGCGGGCCGATGAGCGCATTACCCGAATTCATCAACGATGTGCCCGTGTAGTGACTGACCGGGTTACTCAGTTACAGCGTGATCAACAGAAGAAAGCCAGGGATTCTCATTCTTATGAAGTTGATACTGAAACAGTGGATGTAGTGGTAGAGCAAATTGCAGAAATGTTAACGACGGGCGACGAGGGAATCTAACAAACAGTTAAAATAATAGAAAAACTCTTCGAATTGATTATTTTTTTAAATGGTCAGGAGGCAACTGGGAGGACAGGCAACCTGGCTGTGATTTGCGCGCTACCACTAAATTAGAAATTATGCGCAGAAATTTTATATTCACCCAGACTCGACTGCAGGCCCGACATGGCATGCGGCCGGATGAGCGTACCTGGCAGTTAGTCGAGTCGCAAAAAGATCTGGCCAACTTTCTGCAAAGTGCCCGTCAAACTAATCTGAAAAACTGGGTGATGGGGCTGCAAGCCACCGATAACCACCACTTGATTGAATCATCACTGCTCAAACTCTATCGAGATTATATCAACGACATTGCGTCCTGGGTGCCGTTAAGCTGGCGAAAGTCTGTTGAATGGTCGGCAAGCCTGACTTACCTGCCCGCACTGCAGCACTTGTTGAGCGGCAATACGGTGCAGGAATGGATGCTACAGGATCCTGTGCTTAAACAGTATAGCGCAACACATCTGGAACAGCGTACCAATGCATTTCTACAATCGGAATTTGCACCGTTAGTCCATGCCTGGCAGGCGGGTGATTCCCTGCTGTCAACATGGGTGCGGTGCTGGCAATCCCTGTGGCCTGATAAACGAGCCAAACAACAGGTCGCGTTCCATGCGATGAATGCACTATTAAACCAGCATCTGACCAGTTTTCTACAGGTTGCACCCAATACGGCCTGGCGTCATCGCCAGCAACTGGCGCACAAGCTTGCCATGATGTTTCGTAAATACAGTTACCAACCAGTCGCCGTTTTTATTCATTTGCTGTTAATAGCGCTGGATGTTGAACGATTGCGTGGCGGTATCATGCAGCGCTGCCTGTTTCCCGGGTATCGGGAGGAAAGCGTATGACTTTACGGCCTGTTCCTGCACGCTGGTTTGAAGTACTGGTGGCGACAGAAGACCTTGTAAAAGGGGTTGAAGCACTGGCAAGAACCGGTGATGTTGAGCTGGAAGTATACAGCGAAACAACACAACGGGTGAGTATGCCCAATTTACGTGATCGGTTTGAAGACTATGACAAACTGTTGCGTCGTTATCAGCAATACTGGCCGCAACAACAGCTGCATCCTTCCGAAGCGCCCGGTCGTCCGGAGCGCCGACTGGATAAAGCCCTGGAAAAACTCGCCAACTGGCAATCTGAAGCGGATCCAGTCATCGATAATCTGGAAACCCTGTTGCGCGAACAGGCGGAGTTATCGTTGATACAGGAGCTGTTTAAACACATGCCCAGTGATGAGATCGATTTTACGCATGTAGCCAGCGCAGGTCCCGCGTTGAGCGTTCGATTATTTGTTTTACCTGTTAACGCCAAAATACAACACTTGCCTCCGGCCGTCCTGTCTATTCGTATTGCCACCGAACAAAACATTTTTCTGCTGGTAGTCGGTAAAGAGGATGTGGTTGAAGCCATGCAACGCGACATGGTGGTACAAAAAGGTCAGGTTATCATCGTGCCTGCATGGCTTAAAGGGAAGTTACAGGTTGCCACGCAACAGGTGGCCGAACGACAGGTTGAAATAAAGCGACAGGCCGATGCTATTTTTGCAGCGTTAGGCGAGCTGGAAAAAAAGCATAGTTTGCACGAAGTGCTGGGTGATATTGAGCAGCTGGAATGGTTTATTACCCATGTTACTGATCTGCCCGTGTCAGAAAATTTCGCCTGGATAACCGGCTGGACCAGCGATGTCAGTGAAAACCGCATTAATGACGTGCTACAAAAAGAATCGGTGCGTGCTGTTGTCCATTACCCACCTGCGCCGGTTGGTGTAAGCCCACCCATGGTATTCCACAATCCCTGGTGGTCGCGGCCGTTTGAATTCTTCGCCAAATTGTTAGGCGTCCCTGCTGCAGATGAGTTTGATCCATCGATTTTGTTGTCGTTCATTGTGCCATTGATTTTTGGTTATATGTTTGGCGATGTAGGCCACGGACTGGTGTTTTTTATTGCCGGATTGCTGTTGAGTAAACGTTACCCCCTGTTAAGAATTTTGATTGGTTGCGGTTTATCAGCCATGATTTTTGGTTGGGTGTTCGGTAGTGTATTTGCCAATGAACATCTTATTACACCTTTATGGGTTAATCCTATTCAGGAACCGTTGACTGTATTAATGGTTCCACTGGCCGGTGGCGTGGTTATATTACTGCTCGGATTGCTGGCGAATGGGATTCAGCAATTCTGGCAGGGCGAATTCAGGCAATGGTTATTTATCGATGCCGCTGTGATCGTAATGTATATCAGTGTTATTGGCAGCGTATTTAATAGCATGATCGGAGTCATGTTCCCGCTGGGAGTGCTGTGGTATATCACAGGTAACATTGTATTGGCGGATGAATCGGTTGGAAAAGCGGTCGGCCACGCGATCGGCCAACTGGTGGAAAGTGTATTGCAATTGCTGATCAACACGATTTCCTTTATTCGTGTTGGCGCTTTTGCCCTGGCCCACGCCGGCTTGTCGCTGGCGGTATTTATCATGGCAAATACGGTCGCAAATCCACTATTTTCCGCCCTGATTTTCATCGTGGGAAATATCGTGATATTGGTACTGGAAGGACTGGTGGTATCCATTCAAACCACTCGACTTGTGCTGTTTGAATTTTTTATTCGATTTCTTAAGGGTACGGGGCGTATGTTTAACCCGTTAACCGTACCAGTGAAACCTGTTGCAGAACAAAAAAGGAGACCGTAGTCATGAATGCACATAGTAAAACGTTGTATGTGCTATTTGGATTTACCGGCGTTATAGCCGTGTTGGCCGGAACGCTGCTCTGGTTAACGCCCGCTATGGCTGAAGAAGTAGCGACCACGACAGCCTTATCGCCCGAAGTGTTACAGGGTGGTTTCTGGGCTGCCGCACTGGCCACCGGGTTGTCATCACTGGGTGCAGGTTTTGCTGTTGCATCGGTAGGTAGCGCGGCCATTGGTGCGCTCACCGAAAAACCGGAGCTGTTAGGTCGGGTGTTAATTATGGTTGGCCTGGCAGAAGGTATTGCCATATATGGATTGATTGTTTCAATTTTAATATTAAACGAACTGATATAAGGCGATGGTTGCACCGGTCTTTATAGGTGATGAAGTAACGGCAGCGGGATTCCGCCTGGCGGGAGTTCGTATACGAATACCAGAACAGGAAGAGTTATCGAGAGTGGTGGAGTGGGCGAACAATAATACTTCATTGATTTTTATCACCGCTGAGTATGCGGCAAGATTGAGTCAGGACCAGCAAAACAGGTTATTGAGCCAACAAAACCCACCCGTTGTTGTGATACCGGATATTCGATCCAATACACCGGTACAGGATCTGGCAACCCAATTACGCGCACAGTTAGGGGTTCTGGAATGAACAATGACCCGAAAATGCCTGGCAGTATTGTTGATGCGCAAGTGCAGCGTTTACTGGAAATAGTAGAAGCCTATCGCAAACAGCAATGTGATGCCCTGATTACACAGGCAAAACAGGATTCCCAGCACATAGTTCGGCAAGCTTATCGCGAAGCCCGTGTACGGATGCGTCAGGATATACAGGATAGTCGAGAGCATATGCGCAATGAATTATCGTCCGCCAGGGCAAAGCTACATACCCTGATGATGCAGCAACGGCATGAGGCAGACCAGCGTTTCCTTGAACAGTCCTGGAATTTGCTGGCGGCGAAATTACAGGCTCGATGGCAACAGCCAAAACAGCGTCAGGCGTGGGTGCAAAAGATCGTGTTAAACGCGGGTAAAATGGTACCCGGCAAAGACTGGCTGGTTGAACACCCGAAAGACTGGACCAGCGACGAACAAAAAAAGTTGCGCAGCCAGGTAAATAACAAGTTTACCGGTAAGTTGAAATTTAAAAACGCAACGGATATTAGCGCGGGAATACGTATCGTGACTGATGGGGCGGTCATTGATGGTAGTTTGCAGGGTTTGATGGCGAACCGTATCGACATTGAGTCCATATTCCTGGCGCAATGTCGTGAATGTATTATCCATAGCCAGAAATAAATGAAGCAAAAAATTCAAACGAATAGAAAGAAAGGCAACGCTCATGAGTGAAGCGAGTATCACCTGGATCAGTGGACCGGTATTACGGGCAATTACGCAAGATATATTTCATATCAATGAAGCGGTGTTTGTTGGTAATCACAAGCTGTTAGGTGAAGTGATTCGTATTGAGCAGGACACGATTGTTGCACAGGTCTATGAAGATACCAGTGGCCTGAGACCGGGTGACAAGGTGACGGGTAACGGCGCACCCCTGTCAGTAAAGCTGGGTCCGGCCCTGTTGGGAAATATTTTCGACGGACTGTTGCGACCCTTAACCCTGGATGCGGGCGATTATGTGCAACCGGGTATGCAGGCGCCGCCACCGCAATCATTTAACTTTAAGCCGATCATCAGGGCCGGCGACCTGGCAACCGCCGGGGCAATACTGGGTACCGCAACAGCGGACGGCGGACGCCGGCAATCGGTGCTGGTACCACCTGATGTCAGTGGCAAGGTTATCAATGTGGCAGAGCCTGGTGTATACAATGACGAACAAACCGTTTGCACGATTAAATCGGACAGCGGCGAGGAACATTCGGTAGCCATGAGTCATCATTGGCCGATTCGTGACGCGCGGCCCATTGCAGAACGCTTACCGACCTGGGGGCCCCTGTTAACGGGGCAACGTATTCTAGATTCCATTTTTCCACTGGCCTGTGGTGGACGTTCGGCAATGCCGGGTGGTTTTGGTACCGGCAAAACCGTATTACAGGAAACGCTGGCCAAGTGGTGTGATGCCGATCTTATTGTATACGTGGGTTGTGGGGAGCGCGGCAATGAAATGGCCGGCGTGTTACATGAACTGCCACAACTGGAAGATCCGCGAACCGGTCGTCCGTTAATGGAGCGTACGCTGATTATAGCCAATACTTCCAATATGCCGGTCGCGGCACGCGAAGCCAGTATTTATACCGCGGTAACCGTGGCGGAGTATTTCCGGGACCAGGGGCTGCGCGTGGCATTAATGGCTGATTCCACCAGTCGCTGGGCTGAAGCATTACGGGAAGTGTCCGGTCGCCTGGGGGAAATTCCCAGTGAAGCAGGCTATCCGGCTTATCTCAGTAGCCGCCTGGCAGATTTTTATGAGCGCGCTGCCCATGTGCGGGCTTTGTGTGGACAGGTGGGTTCCTTAAGTATCATCGGTGCAGTCAGTCCGCCGTCTGCGGATTTTTCAGAACCGGTTACCACTCATACCAAGCGTTATGTACGAGTGTTCTGGGCATTAGATGCGACACGCGCCCAGGCGCGGTTTTATCCGGCCATTCATCCTCTGCAATCCTATTCGGGTGACATTGAAGATCTTATTGCATTTTGGCAGGAGAACGATCATCCGCACTGGCTGGAACAACGCCGCAGATTTTTAACCTTGCTGGAAGAACAAACACGCCTGGAACGTATGGCGCGCATCGTCGGTAAAGATGCTTTGCCGCCTCGCCAACAACATATACTGTTATGCGCGGAACTCATCAATGACGCATTTCTGCGACAGTCGGCGTATTCGGAAGTAGATCGTTATTGTTCACCGGGGCGGCAGGCCGCGATGATGAATTTGCTCACACGGTTTATCGAGCTGTCACAGCAGGCCATCGATCAGAAAGTGGATATTGAATTGATTAACACCATGCCGTTGTTAAGGCGCTTGCGCCGGATGAATGAAGACATTAGCGAAGAAGAAATGGAGCAGTTTGATGTATTGCGCACGGATATGGAAAACGCGTTTTCAACCTTGGCAAAACAGGACCTGAGCAATGTTAGTTGATGTTCGCACCGAAGGTACCGCTACGCGAATCGAAGGACCGTTATTGTTCCTGCGTCGTACCGTGGATGTTGGTTTAAATGATGCGGTGGAAATCAGTGACGCGCAGGGCCGCAAGCGACTGGGACGTATCGCGACACTCGATGAGGACAGCATGATCATCGAAGTACTGGAATCCACCAGTGGCTTGTCCCTGGCGAAAACCGCGGTGCGTTTTCAGGGTGAAGCCCTGCACTTCAGCGTGGGCCCGGACTTGCTGGGTCGTATTATGGATGGTGTCGGTCGCCCACTGGATAACGGTCCCCCGGTTTCAGCACATCAACGTTTGCGCATCGATGGCCTGGCAATTAATCCGGCGGCGCGTGAATATCCGCGCGATTTTATTGAGACGGGAATATCCACTATTGATTTAATGAACAGCCTGGTGCGTGGGCAGAAGTTGCCGATATTTTCCGGTGGTGGTTTACCGCATGATCGTATCGCAACGGATATCGCACAACAGGCACGGTTGCGTGGTGAGGAGTCAGGTAGTTTTGCCGTGGTGTTCGTGGCGATTGGTGTGTCTTATGATATCGCTGAGCAGTTTCGTCGCGCTATGGAAAACAGTGGAGCGCTGGAACATACCGTTTTGTTTCTCAACCTGGCGTCTGATTCCAGTACCCAGCGCCTGTTGGCACCGCGCTATGCATTAACGGCCGCCGAGTATCTTGCTTATACTGAAAATCGCCATGTATTGGTTATTATGACCGACATGACCAACTACTGCGAAGCGCTGCGCGAAGTATCGGCCAGTCATGGTGAAGTACCCAGCCGAAAAGGTTATCCCGGTTATATGTATTCGGATCTGGCAACGATATTTGAAAGAGCAGGTTGCATCCAGGGTAAAGCCGGCACGTTGACGCAGTTGCCGATACTGACCATGCCTGCCGATGATATTACTCATCCCATTCCGGACCTGACCGGTTATATTACTGAAGGACAAATCGTACTGGATCGCGAACTGGACCGACGCGATATTTATCCACCGATTCGGGTGTTGCCCAGTCTGTCACGATTGATGAAAGATGGTACCGGTGAAGGTTACACACACGAAGACCATCCTTCCCTGGCCAATCAGTTATATGCCGCCTACGCCCGGGCCATGCATGTCAGGGTGTTAGCCAGTGTTATGGGCAGCGAAGGTTTGTCACAAACGGATCGCATGTTTCTGGAATTTGGGGAACGCTTTGAAAAAGAGCTGGTGCAACAGGAAGCGGCACGTACCCTGGAACAAAGCATGGAAATAGGCTGGCGATTACTGCAGCAAATTCCGGTACTGGAGTTAACCCGGCTAAGCGATCAGCAAATAGAGCGTAACATTAAAGATAAGGTAATTGAGTATGCTGGGCAATGACCAGGCGCCGACACGCTCTGCGATTTTGCAGATGCGTGATGAACAGGAAATTATCCTGGAAGCTTATGATTTTCTCGATGAGAAACGATTGTTATTAGCCGCGGAACTGTTACGCCAGTTAAGCCATTATGAAACACTGCTGGGCCAATATGAATCATTGCGCCAGAGTGCCGAGTTAACATTGGTTGCGACTATTCGCCGTCATGGGTTGCAGGGCACGCAGGTTTATCCCGGTCATTACCTGGAAGATGCTGAAATCAGTGCAAGCACTGACATATTTATGGGTGTGACTTTAATGGCTACCGAATTGCAATTGGCGGAGCACGAAGAGTTGAGCCAGGTTAGCCAGCCCTCGCCGGAGGCAGAACAATGTCGGCAATTGTTTCTTGATCTTGTTAAGTTGGGAGCAATACTTGCCGGTGTGTCGGGTAATCTGCATCGCTTATTGGCTGAGTATCGAAAAACCGAACGTCGCGCCCGGGCCCTGGAGAATGTGGTTATACCGGAAATGACACATAACCTTCGTGAAATGACATCGCGCCTGGAAGAGCTGGACCAGGAAGATATTGTGCGCGTTCATTTAAAACATCAGTAGCACGCCTTAAATTTGCATAAAACGTTTCCACGTATTTCTTATGGGATAGGTAAATACCTGTTCAGACGAATGTTACCCACAAGGCCAGTTTTACATCCGGTTTGCAGTATGAAAAGCTTATAACTATCAATCATATGCAACCCTTCCTGATCCCGGTGTAGTTAGCAATTACATGACCAGTATCAATTCGATTTTTCTCGCCTTGGCTACACTTACAATAACTTTTTAACCATTGCCGTTATCTGGTAAGCAGGTGCCCATAAGGTGCAGCAGGCAGGCACTCACAGAAAAAATCAGTTCTGAATTAAAAAGCGCTAATAATCAGAACAGTCACACAGTGATGAAAGGAACGCGACAATGAGTACCCTGGTGCTCGGTATTGGAAACACGCTGTTAACGGATGAAGGTATTGGTGTGCATGCCACGCGTTTTATCTATGACAAGCATGCCGATTTGCCGGATACTCATTATCTTGATGGGGGAACATTAAGTTTTACCCTGGCCGGTCCTATTGAGGATGCGGATAACCTGATCGTCATTGACGCCGCACAACTCAATGATAACCCCGGTACGGTACGCACTTTTGTGGGTAACGAAATGGATGAATACCTCAGTTGTCAAACCAGGCGCAGTGTCCATGAAGTGGGATTAATGGACCTCATGTCCATGGTGAGATTGTCAGGCCGTTTACCAGAGAATCGAGCGCTCATTGGCGTGCAACCGAAAAGTCTGGAATGGGGGGAAGCCCCCAGTGAAGAAGTGCAGGCAGCGATACCGGATGTCTGTGAAGAAGCATTACATCTGATCCAGGAGTGGCAGTCATGACAGAGTTAACTGATATTCCGGTAACAGCCACCGATGCACCCGTAGCTAATACGCCTCCTTCAGCCCAGGTGATGGCTATACTAAAGGAGCTGCAAGGCATGCTGGATACTCTGGTGGAAACCGGCGATGAAAACTATGTCGATATTCGTGGTCTGGCATTAATGCCCGGTGAAATAGAAAATCTCAAACTGATATTGGGTACGGGCGAAGTGGATGCAATGATAGCTGCATTGGGCCCAACCCATGTAACAGAAACCTCTATCTCCGGCATCTGGTGGGTAACCCATAAGAATGCTGCGGATGAAATCATTTCCGAATTTATTGAAGTCACCGATTTACCGGAAATCCTTAAAACACAGCATCATGATTTGCATGCAGCACCGGGTAGATTCAAACAGTTATTGAGTGCGATTAATCCTGAATCATAAGCTTCCAGCTGATTAGCTGGCTCATAGATGAAGGTGTTTATAATGCCGAGAGACGATTCACTGGTCGATATATTACAGCGACAGGGTGTTAGCCGGCGTGGTTTCCTCAAGTTCTGTTCGGCAATGGCATCCCTGATGGCGTTACCTCCGGGAATGGCACCTGCGATTGCAGAGGCATTGAGTAAGGCCAAACGCCCATCGGTTATCTGGTTGTCGTTTCAGGAATGTACCGGTTGCACCGAGTCCCTGACGCGTTCCCATAGTCCCACAGTAGAAAGCCTGATTCTTGATGCCATCTCACTGGACTATCATCACACCTTACAAGCCGCATCGGGTACTGCTGCCGAAGAAGCACGTGAACATGCCATGAAGGAGTTCTTCGGCAAATA
>NZ_CDLKIE010000169.1:0-9111 GCF_975902315.1 Kaarinaea lacus
GTACCGAGCTCCCTTTTAACGAGGAAAATGCCCTGAAGGTAACTGGCTTGCAACAGTCAATCAGCAAAGTGATTGATGAACGCAATGCAGCGAATACAAGCCTGGCGAATACCAGAAATGATCTTAAAGAAGCAGAGACACAAATCGCCGAACTTATGAGTGCAGGTCAGGAAGGCAGGGACATTTTGCGGAAAGAATATGAGCAGAAACTGGCTTTATCTTCCAAACAGCGCAAGGCAATGGAGCGTGCTGAGCGGGAGCAAAAAGCGCGATTTGAGAAAGTACAGTCAATGTTCGACGCTAGTGAGGCCAACGTTTACCAGCAGAGGCAGAATGTTTTGATCTCCGTGCATGGATTTAAGTTCCCAACAGGTCGAAGTGAAATAGATGCGGTAAATTTCCCGTTATTGAACAAGATTACCAAATCCATAAAGATCTTTCCCAATTCCCGCATTCAGGTGGGTGGTCATACCGATGCTACGGGAGATGACAGTTTTAACCAGCGATTGTCGCAACAACGGGCAAGGAAAGTTGCCAGGTTTCTCTCTGAGGTGGGAAATATTTCAGCAGATCGAATTGTTGCATACGGCTTCGGTGAATCAAGACCTGTCGCCAGCAACGAAACAGCCGATGGACGTGCTGCCAATCGTCGTGTAGATATAATTATTTTCAATGAATAGTACTACGATGTCGCTAAAGCGCTAGCCTAACAGCCAATTTTGCGTTCATCATTGACGTGCCTTATGATAATGAAACTGGTAAAAATATTTTTGGTAGCAAATATTATATAACTTAATTTAAGTAGTTTGACTAAATAATCGGGCTTTCAGAATCGGGAGAAGGTATCAGGTCGGGTGTATGTACCTCCTGGAATTCGTCCACCTTGGCTTCGACTTCCTTAATGTCTTCAAAACGCGCTATATGGTATAGCGCATCACCTTCATTAACTAACGGTAGATTCGTTCTTCCGATTACGATACCACTGAAAGGCGCTATTATTTGAATTTCTCGCTCACCGAATGGGTCGGCAACAACACCTAGCAGGGTGTTTTTCTTTACCCGGCCGCCCAGTGGAATCATTGCTCTGAGGATTCCGCTGTCCTGTGCGCGTATCCATGCGCTGGAACGCGCCACCACGGGATCAATCTGTTTTTTGGATTTTCGGCGACTGGGGGGTAGCATCTCTAACATTCGCATCACATTCACTATGCCATTGACCCCCGCGCGAATGCATACTTCATCAAAGCGCAATGCTTCACCGGCTTCGTAGAGCAACATGGGTATACCATGCTCTGCGGCAGCTTCTCTTAGAGAACCGTCACGTAAATTCGACGATATAATTACAGGTACATTAAATGCTCGAGCCAGTTTTTCTGTCTCAGCATCATCAAGATTTGCTCTTATTTGAGGAAGGTTAGTACGGTGCTGAGCACCTGTGTGCAGATCGATGCCATGGGTACTTTGAGCCACAATTTCTTTCATAAACAGATTGGCAAGCCTTGCCGCTAACGAGCCTTTTTCACTTCCCGGAAATGATCGATTTAGATCCCGTCGGTCTGGAAGATAGCGAGAATGGTTTATCAGGCCGTGAACATTAACGATGGGGACGGCAATAATGGTTCCAGAAACTCGTTTTAAAGCAGGAAGCTTTAACACACGACGAATGATTTCCACGCCATTGATTTCATCACCATGGATTGCGGCACTGATAAACAGTATCGGACCCGAATGCTTGCCACTCACCACGTGTACAGGAATTGTCATTGGCGCGTGGGTGTACAAACGTCCAGCAGGTAAGTCTAAGGTGGTACGGGTACCGCGTTGTACCGTGACACCATTAATCGTGACTGATTCCGCATTCATTCTTCAGGTAAGCTCTCACCCCTTGCCGCGAGTACGTGTCTTGTGTGGTTTTGCGTTTTTCTCTATAAATTGAATAATCATTCCGGCAACATCTTTACCGGTTGCAGATTCAATACCCCCGAGGCCAGGGGATGAGTTAACTTCCATGACCAATGGTCCACGTTCCGATCGCAAGATATCAACACCCGCAACATTTAAGCCCATCACCTTAGCAGCTTTAGCAGCTGTTGCGCGTTCTGCAGGCGTTAGTTTTATTAATGAAGCACTACCGCCGCGATGCAAATTAGATCGGAACTCACCCGGTTGCGCCTGGCGTTTCATCGCGGCCACTACTTTTTCGCCAATGACAAGACAACGAATATCGGCTCCGCCGGCTTCCTTGATATATTCCTGTACCATGATGTTGGCTTTCAAGCCCATGAAGGCCTCAATGACACTCTCAGCCGCTTTTTTGGTTTCGGCCAGAACCACACCAATACCCTGGGTTCCTTCCAGTAGCTTTATAACCAGAGGTGCGCCGCCGACCATCTTGATTAAATCCTGTATATCATCCGGATCGTGGGCAAAACCGGTATTCGGCAAACCCACCCCTTTGCGCGCCAGTAATTGCAGGGATCGTAACTTGTCCCGAGAACGAGTAATGGCAACAGATTCATTAAGGGGGTAAGCACCCGTCATTTCAAATTGCCTTAATACGGCTGTGCCATAAAAAGTGACAGACGCGCCGATTCTTGGAATGACAGCGTCAAATGCATCCAGTTCTTTTCCGCCTATATGAACGTCAGGTTTGCTAGCCACTACTTCCATATAACAGCGCAAAACATCCAGTACCACCGGTTCATGTCCCCGTTGTTCGCAAGCTTCGATCAAGCGTCGTGTGGAATATAGCTTTTTATTCCGTGACAAGATAGCAATTCTCATAATCTCCCCTTGTTACTTTAGTTTTCTGCATTTTCCGGTTTGCCAAATAAAAATGAAGCAGCGGGATTAACAATAATTCTTTTCTCCATTGCTGTACGTCCTATTAACATACGAAATCGCATCGTATCGCGATTAGTCAATGTTATTTCGATGGGCCATTTGTGTTCACCCATCACCAGTTGAGTTGAGATGACGTAACGTTCTTCCTGGTGACCACCGGAGTCGGTGACAACCCGTTCGTCGATGACTTCCGCTTCACAATATATTTCTGTATCGCTATCGTGCTGGTGTGGATGTATGCCAAAGCGTACCCATTTTTGCTGGTTCTTTTCAAAGGGTTCTACACTAAAAGCATGCAGGCAGGAAGTCCTGGCGCCAGTATCTATTTTGGCCTTTAGCCAGGGTAAGCTTAAATCCGGGAGGTAAACCCATTCCCGCCATCCCACTGTTACTAGATCATCTTCTTTTGTTTTATTCACATTGTTAATGAAGCGAAGGGTTCAAGTTTCCGGTTGAGCACGAAATTTAATGTCGTTAACAATAGCCAATTTTAGTCAAGACAACCACAATACCAGCACAAGTTTCGCAAGAATTATCCCTTTTTTTCTATGGGATTCCACGAGAGTTTGTGGGCTGGTTAAGTCTCATACAAATCTGCTCTGTGATTATAAATGGCGTAACAGGTTTGTTTTTTTATTATGTAACATTTCCGGTAAACAGGTAAGGAAAGATTTTTTTTACACCCTGACTACTGATCTGTATCAAAAAAAGCCCGCGGCTTGCGCCACGGGCAATCAGTGAGAGTATATTGACCTGATTTAAGTTTCTGCTAGGCCGCCCTAGCACTACCCCCACTGGGTCGATTGGGTTCTACATCGGATCTGTTCTGTCCGAACAGTGTCACAATGTTGTCGCCAACATACGAAGTTGTCACCTGCGGTTGATGGGTACCAATTTCAAACATTGCGTAAACAGGGTCCCATTGCATAATCGCGCTACTAATGATCGGAATTGCCATTAGAGCCAGTACTACCAGCCACGGGTCAGCAACGCTGGTTAACATCATGGTCGCCATAATCAGGGCGGTACCAAGCAAGTAGCGTACTAGCGTATCGGCAGTGCTGATGTTTTTGCCATAAAACCTGTTGTTGTCGTACCTGTGCTTAATACTCTGCACATGCAGGAAAGCATACAGGGGACACCAGCGAGCAATAGCCGTAAACAGAACCGGAATCGCTACCAGCGAGGTTAAAGCAGCGTATTCTGCATCAACACCCTGATAAAATAACGGTACGGAAATTAAGCTGGCACCAATCGCAAACCGGATATAACGGTCCACGGTGCCCACATTGGTATTCGTATCAATAACTAAAGTTTGCGTTTTCATTGAAACACACACTCCTGTGAAAGAATTAACATGAACTAGTGGGCGGGGCTTGCAGACGAACAGCTGAGGTTTTTACCTTACATCAAGTACCTTACATTAAGTACCTTACACGAAGTGCTTTGGGCTGTCCCACACCTACCCAACCGGGTAGATGGGGGTAATTATGGATTCACCTGATAAAAAGTCCAATGATAGTTTTTGATCGAAAAGATCAGATAATTTTCTAATTAAATAGTCAGTTAACATAAACTGACGTTGCCTGGGCAGAGGAAGTCTTACCGGGTATCGCTGGTACTAATCGGATGATGGTTCTTCAGTTGCTTCTTTCTGCTTACTCTTTACAAGCTTTTTCCGTTTAGGTTCACGTAACCAGCTTAGCGCTGGTAGCTCCATCAGAGTAGGCTTTGAATACAAAGATATAAAAAGTACCGCTGCCAGGGTAAAAAAATGTATTTCAGGATGAATGAGCAACAGGTGCTTCAGCCAATCCAGTTTAAATAACAGGTAACAAAACAGCGCGATGATTGCCGTCCAGGCCAGCCGGTGCAACGTTATCGTTAAACCGTAGTCCTCATGGGTCGCATAGATTCGGTCGATTAATGTAACCAGAATAACAATTGGCAGGAGAACCGCGCTGGCGTTGGGCTCCATATTAAGAAATTCCATCAGTGAAACCGCAAATGCCATGCTCATTGCCACCAGGGTAAATACGATGACCAGTCTGGGCACACGGGTTAAGCTCTCGGCAATTAACGCTCGCCCGCCCAAACCAAAAACTCCCACAATTGACAAGATAACGCCAACTGTAATCCAGTCAGCATAGACCATTGCCAGTGCTAGCAGGGCTGCGCTAAAAGTGCCGAAGCTGTCAACGCCCACGACTTGCCGAAATATCTGGGTAATTACGGCGCCAAAGGGAAGAATTAACAAGATTGCTAGTAATTGTTGAGTCGTGACGGCCAGCCGTGTCAGGTCTATGATTTGAATCGCCTGCTTCCTGTCTTTTCCCAGCATACCGGCATGGGCTGGCATGGCCTCAATATCGACAGTTGTTTCTACCTCTGTTGGATCTTCAAAATAACTGATGCTTTCACGGTCATAAGCCAGGGCAAGATAGTGGGGTGGTAATTCTCCACTGTAACCATGTTCGATATCGTAGGGTAACCACTGCCCGTCCTCGTACACTTGTGCCCAATAATGTAAATCGGCGTCAATTGCTTCTTTCAGGCTTACACCGACAACCAGGCGAGCTGGAATGTTGGCGGCACGGCTCAGTGCAACGAATGCCATGGTTTTACCCAGTGCGTTACCACGCATTTGCGACAGCACACCCGGTACATCATTGAAAGCCAGGTCAGGCACTAGCACGATCTGTTCATGTGTGTAGTTGTATATTTCCTGAACCAGTGAAGACAAATCGGATACCCCGGTTCTTATAGTGGAAAGTGCTTCTGCCAATGCAGAGTCATTTAGTGCCATGCTGTTGGCGTCATCCAGGAACTGCGTCTTTTGCTTGACGGTTAATTCTGATTTTCGCTGAAACTTGTCAATCCAGTGCCCACTGTCACTGGCGTGCACAGTATATTCGGCCACTAACTGTTGCTCGCCGGGTTGATCCGGAACAGCGGTAATCTCATTAAAATAACCGGTTAATTTCGATGGCCGTTTCAATGTAACGTTGGGGTGCTTGATTGACTGGTGAACCACCTTGATAAATGGTGACTCGCTGGGTACTGCAACGTGTAATGTGGTTGACTCACTGCTCGAGTTGAAACGAGTTGTCAGCGTCATATTCCAGATACGATCTCCCACGGGTACGGCATCAACTTGTGTGGCACTATGGCGCATATTCATTATCAGGATACCAATTACTATCAAGCCAGTCGCAAAAAAGATAGTATTCCTGGTATTGAATGGTTTTTGAGTTTTAGTTTTTGATTTCATGCTAAACTATATTTAATAAGACTGTTTATAGTATCAAGCCTGACAAAGCGCGGTTGATTGTACGTATAAGTGAGATCTTTATATGTTAACTCCAAAAGTTCCGCTTTCAATAGTATACCTGTTCTTTTCATGTATTTTTTTAGCCGCTCCCGTGTGGGCGGAAACAAAGCAGGTGAGTGGGTGGATTGAGAAGGTGGCGGTAATCGATAGAGCGTTTGTGTTGCCAGCAAAAATAGATACCGGTGCCAGGAATTCTTCCATTCATGCCGAAAATTTTAAAATATATACCAAACAGGGTACGGATTGGGTGCGTTTTACTGTCACAACAAATAATGAGTCCAGGGATATTGATCAACCCATCAAGCGCTATGCGAAAATAAAGCAAAAAGGCAATAGACCCCCCAGGCAACGTCCCGTGATTGTCATGGCTGTTTGCCTGGGTAATGTACGTAAGGAAGTCGAGGTAAACCTGGTTGATCGAGCGAACTTCAACTACCCGATGTTAGTTGGCAGGAGTTTTCTCGCAGGTAGTTTTGTCGTTGATTCAGGCGAAAAGTTTCTGACTACACCACAGTGCAATTTCTAAGCGACATTGCCGTAATCTATCTACAGTTTCACCAGCCCCATTTTTGATAGATATTCAAGTTTTCCTTTGCTTTTAAAAACTCGATGAATTTCTGTGCCTGGAATTTATTTTTACTTTTACTCATTATTGCAACCGGCGTTCCCCGGAGTCGTTTGTAATGGTCCAGGACTTTTATCAGGTGCGCTGAGCCTTTTACATAATAGTGCCAGGATTGAAATGTAATCCATGCGTCTAGATCCTTATTCGAATTCCATTGCTCGATTGCTTCAGTATTTGATTTTGCAGAGACCAGGATATTATTTTGAATCTTTGCAACCATTTCTCTTTTTGCTGTCATATCTTCCCAGAGACCGGACTGATCTGCACCATCAACAACTATTAGCTTTAGATTAGGCTGGCCTAAATCTGAAAATGAGGCAATTTTTTTATTGCTGCCTTTACGAACCAGTATGCCGCTCATCCTGGGATATAGGGAAGTTCTGCTGGCCTTGTCGATTAAGCCTGGACTGGATCTGAGGATCTGGTTGAGCTGGTATTCCGCGCCGCAAACAATGATATCGCCAGTCTTTTGCGCTTGCTTTATCCAGGCTTGACTGGCAGCGCCGGATACAATCTCAATATTAACCCCGTGTTTTTCTTTATAAATGCCGGCTAATTCTGAGAGTGGTTTATCTAATCCATTTATCGCAAAAATTTTCAGATTTTGATTCTGTGCAATTGCAGGCGTGAATGGGTAGGTGACCAGAAAAACCAGCAAGCAGAATGAAAAATATTTGAATTTAAGCATTATTTTTTTTCCGCATTACTGCAATTCCAGGTGATGTTAAGAATTCGTCTGATTTATCCTTGCTCGCCAGCGAAATTTTTTAATTTTTCCATCTTTTCAGCGATACAATTTTCGATTAATTTATTCTGTTCTTCTTCCGCGGCAATGTCAGCATAAAGTTCCGTGCACTGAGCAGTAATTTCAGTGACATTAATTTCAATAGCAGAAGAATCTCTTTGCTCTTCATCTTCAGCCGCAACTATATTAGCGCATAGAGATAATGTAGTTAAAAAACAACATATTTTCCATAGTTTGTGCGACTTCATTTCAGCACCTCTTTAATATTTAAAATAAATCCTGCTCATTAACTTCTGATACGCAATATCAATACGAAAACTTATCGCTATTATATTGCCGCTAATTTGGAAATATAAAGTAATTATTGTTTATCGTGACGATGAAAATTGATAATTTCAGGGCCCTCAATAAAAGCCTGGGCTTTCGCGGACTTTGGCTGCCAGTTGTATCAATCGATTTTCGTAATCATCACCATTTAAATTTTTCGCTGTATTTTTCTGAAAAAATAACCAAAATTATCAGGGTCATTCAATTGCATGGAACCGTCCTTGTTCTGTGTCCAGTTGTCTGGCATGAATCGGGTTGCGCATTAATGCTCACTCGTATCGTAGGATATCTTTAGGAGACCAAAAAGTGAAAAAATCCTTTTACTTGATCGTTTTATTAATTGCAGGAATCTTCTATTTTTCCAGTGCAGTAGCTTCTCAAGAAGGGCAAGATGGCCAGCAATCTGTTGAGCCTAGCGGCGATGAAATTGTTGCTATGTGTGAAGACAAATATAGTGCTGAAAACTATGCAGACGAAGAAGAACGCAATGGTTTGATCGACAAATGTATTAATGACAGCATTAATGGTTCCGGATCAGCTGTGCAGGAAGGTTAATAGTCAGATGATTCGAGGACGGTGATACGAAAAAGCACTGTTCTCGGATCTGTTCCCTGTTTTTTACCGGTACATAAAGGTGAGTGTGATGGAGTGGTTATCTTTTGATTTCGAAGATGAGGCAGATCAGGGCGAAAATGAACTGGACCTGGATTCTCAACCCAACTCAATTGTGTCAAAGCGGAGGTACAATGATCCGCGCCGCCTTATTGAAATTATGCAGGAACAAAAACTATTACGGGAACAGCTTGGAGAAATTACCGAATAGAAACACTGTATATTACAGATAACAATGTGAATCTAAAAAAATGCTAAATACACTAGATATTCCCGAAGAGAAAAGACTGTACACGCGGCTTTGGAGTAGAATACCGGTAAAAATTGTTTATGGCGATAGATTGTTGGCGCGTTGTTACACTGCGAACATTAGTGTCGGCGGTATACTGATTAATTCAAGCCTGGGATTTACCGAAAATTCGCTTATTCAAGTTATATTCGACGTGGACAAAGCGCATTGTCTTTATGGTGTGTGGATTCCGGCAATCGTTGTACGCTGTACAAATAGCCAGATTGCAGTGTCCTTTGAGAGCCTGGAGAAAGGAACTGAAGAATTAATAAGTGCCTGCTATGTAAGTAGCTATCCTGCGTTCTACTAGTAGACTATGGTAACAGTTGTACGTGAAA
>NZ_CDLKIE010000170.1:0-12618 GCF_975902315.1 Kaarinaea lacus
AGCGGCGGTACGACCCAATACATACCGAGCGGTAAACTGTTTGCCGATTTAAGCGGCGGTAACCGGCGTCATTACTATGCGGTGGACCTCGTTTATAGCTCAACTGGACTGAAACCACTGTTACATATTAATGTAGGCTCCGGGCATCGCGCGCACCCACTCGATCTAACATCGACTGACAAGTTTTTCTCAGTTTGGGATGAATACGTACAAGTTCCGTTACCATCTAACTTTAGCGCACTTACCATTGCCGACTTGACTCCGACCAACACAGCACCAACCACCGCTATTACTCACGGCTGGTACTTTGACTTGCCACAGAGTGAAAAAGTCTTATCCATGGCGGGCACGATGTACGGTTATACATTCTTTACCACTTATACACCGCCGCCACCTCCGGCCGGACCCACCTGTACCCCGCCCAGAGGAACAGGAAAATTTTATGCGGTAAACCTTTACAATTCCGAGGCACTGGGTACCAACCGTGCCAGAGCTTTACAGGCAACAGGAATTCCGCCCTCACCTGCCTTTATGTCGCTGGCACAACCCAGCAGTGGTGGCAGCACTCCGCCAACAACAACCAACCCGCTTTCCAGCACTATGACACGCTATATTGTACTTGCGGGTACCGAAAATCCACTGACGGATGATGAAGAAGATGATTTAAATTCCGGCATCGATACTTTCAAAACGTACTGGGAAACAACAGCATCAGGCAATTAATTTCTCTGCATACCTGGTGGGCTTGCCAGCCCACCAGGCTTTTCAGTCACCCCTCCGGTTATTTACATTCAAAGCGGTAATATTTCTCTAGTTTAGCGCACACCCCTTTTTCTATAATGGCGCCTGCTGTTAATAACAATAATAATAAAAGGCAGTAGTGATAAACACTAACGCTATCCTTTTATTTTTCTCGTATAAATCAATTATCGGATTGGCAAGATAGTCAGCCACGGCTGGATATTGCCTGCTTTAATCCGGTAAAAAAATAACAAGAAGAGAAGAATAACAATGAACTACCCGTATAAAATACTCGTTCCTTCGAAGGGCTTCACGCTCATAGAACTCATTATTGCGCTGTTAATTGGCGCCATTGTTACTGCACTATCCACCCCGATGGGCAACATGCTTAAATCGAACCGGGCCAGTAGCATCGCTTATGAATTTACATCCACACTGAATTACGCGCGCAGTGAAGCCATCAAACGGGGAAATAAAGTCACTGTATGCCGAACTATTACCGGTAACAAATGCGAAGGGCTTCCAGATATCAACAAGCAAAAAGTATGGGACACCGGCTGGATGGTATTTTCCGACCTGAACGGGAATGGCAAATTTAATCCAGGTCGGGATAAAATTCTGCGAGTGCACGGTCCCATAGCAGACGGCTATACGCTTCGTAGCAATGCCAGGGTCAGGGTTACTTATAAACCTACTGGTATCAGTCCCGGTTATATGGATTCCTGGACTGTATGCGTACCGGGCGCGAGCCCCGGTTTTACCAAAGGCATTGTCGTTGCCTACACAGGACGCGTTCGATTTGCCAGGGACACCAACGATAATGGCATTATCGACAACGGAACTCTGTCAATGAAAGGAAAACCGCGAGAACTTGAATGCAAAGCCTGACGAACAAGAAAGAAACGAGAAAGCGACAATTACTGGGCGAGCGCCTTGGGAAGCGAGAAAACGACGTTTTCCGTAATGCCGTTACTCTCTTCTGCTTTGTTGCCACCCAGTTCTTCTAACCGGGCAATGACTTCCTGCACCAGTACTTCAGGTGCTGAAGCGCCGGCTGTTACGCCGATGGCATTGATACCTTTTATCCATTCCGGTTTGATTTGCGCGGCATTGTCGATTAAGTAGGACTGGGCACCCAGACGTTCCGCCAACTCCCGGAGACGATTGGAATTAGAGCTATTAGTGGATCCAACCACTAACACCACATCGCAGTCTTTTGAAAACTGTTTTACCGCATCCTGGCGATTCTGGGTCGCGTAACATATATCGTCTTTCTTAGGACCCATAATATTTGGAAAGCGCTCTCGCAGTGCAGCGATAATCTCCGCCGTATCGTCCATGGATAAGGTTGTTTGTGTTACGTAGGCAAGATCATCCGGATTATCTACTTCGAGACTGGAAACATCATCCAGCGTTTCCACGAGATACATTCTACCGCCCTGTCCTTCATACTGCCCCATGGTTCCTTCAACTTCCGGGTGTCCGGCATGCCCGATGAGCACACACTCGCGACTACTTTTAAGATGCCGGACAACTTCCAGGTGGACTTTAGTAACCAGTGGGCAGGTGGCGTCAAAAACCTTTAATCCACGCTGTTGCGCTTCACGTTGCACGGTTTTGGCAACACCATGGGCGCTAAAAATAACGATGGCATCATCAGGCACCTCGGAAACTTCATCAACAAAGATTGCGCCTTTCGCTTTTAATCCATCGACTACAAAACGATTATGAACCACTTCATGACGCACATAGACGGGCGCACCAAATAACTCCAAAGCACGCTCAACGATTTCAATAGCGCGATTAACGCCGGCGCAAAAACCTCTGGGATTAGCGAGTAATATTTTCATTTTGAATAAACAGCGATACCTTGAATTTAACGACTATTGTACATCAAGAATATGAACATTAAAGAGAACCGTGTGGTTCGCGAGAGGATGGCTAAAATCCACAACAACCGTATCGTCTTTAACTTCCATTACGATTCCCGGTACTTTGAGGCCAGAAGGCGTATCAAATTCAATCACTAAGCCCGGCTTTAATTCCATACCTTCACTAAATTCTTCCCGCTTCAACGACTGCACCGCATCTTCATCACGATACCCAAACCCGGATTCCGGAGGAATGTTTATCGATTGCTGATCCCCTGCTTTCAAACCAAAAATTGCATGCTCCAGACCATCTATCAGCGTTCCATCACCCATGGTAAACATCAATGGCTCATCGGAATCGAAGCTACTATCAACGACCGTACCGTCTTCCAGCACCAGGCTGTAATGCATGGTAACCGTACTGCCGGCAACGATGGTTTGCTCGGAATTGCTCATGGAAAACTTACCTTATTTACGATTTACGACTGGGATTGTTCTGATGAAGCTTTATGTTCCTGATGCGTACTGCGCAGCGAATCAAAGATTAACAAACACGCGCCAACGAAAATGGCAGAATCGGCAATATTAAATGCAGGCCAATGGTATTCGGCATAATAAACATCTATGAAATCAATTACATAACCAAGTAGTACACGATCATAAACATTACCCAGGGCACCGCCCAGAATAAATGTCAGAGAAATCGCCATTAATCGATGATCGGAAGGCAAGCGTTTCAGCCAGATCAAAATTCCAATACTCACCCCAATGGCAATGGCAGTAAAAAACCAACGCTGCCAGCCGGATGCATCACTGAGGAAGCTGAACGCCGCGCCTTTGTTATGCATCAAGGTGAAGTTAAATCCCGGGAATACCTCAACCGGTTGGAACATTATCAGGTTAGCAGTGGCTACCGACTTTGTTACCTGATCCAGCACTATGACCAACACTGTTATCCATAACCATTTAAGCATACCCACGTTGCTCACCATCGCCATCTACGTTATCAACACATCGGCCACATAACTCCGGATGCGCCTCGTTAGATCCAACATCTTCGCGATGATGCCAGCAGCGTACACACTTGTTATGAGGACAGGCCTGCACACTCACCCACATTTCATCACCCGTGGACAGTTTGTGATGCACACCTTGATCGCCCCGTTCTGTTTCACGATGAATGCGCGCATAGGACGTTATCAGGACAAAACGCAACTCATCTTCCAGCCTTTCAAGCTGCTGATACAGTTCACTGCCGCAATACAGATCCACCTCGGCATCCAGTGAAGAACCAATTTCACCGGCAACGCGCAGCTCTTCCAGGCGCTTGCTCACCGCTTCACGCACTTCCAGCGCTAATGCCCAGAACTTGTCATCCAGTTTATTAACGCTGGTGGTTTTTGGAAACTCGTACCAATGCGCCAGGAATACTGAATCACCGCGTTCGCCAGGAATTGCCTGCCAGATTTCCTCTGCGGTAAAACTCAAGATCGGTGCTAGCCAACGCGCCAGTGCTTCAACGATATGGTACATCGCTGACTGCGCTGAACGGCGGGCCAGGCTGTCCGCCCTGGTGGTGTACTGACGGTCTTTAATAACATCCAGGTAAAAGCTACCCATATCCACATTACAGAAATTGTGAATGCGCTGGTAGATCAGGTGAAATTCGTAGTCGTTATAAGCCGTTAATAAATCCTGTTGTAACTGGCTGGCACGATCCACCGCCCAACGGTCCAGGGAAATCATTTCATCGAGGCCGATCATGTCCCGCCTGGGATCAAATCCATGCAGGTTGGCCAACAGGAAGCGAGCCGTATTACGCATACGGCGATAGGCATCCGCGGTACGCTTGAGAATTTCATCGGACACGCTCATTTCACCGCGATAATCGGTTGCGGCAACCCAAAGGCGTAATATATCTGCACCCAACTGGTTAACCACTTTTTGCGGTGCTACCACGTTACCCCTGGATTTCGACATCTTTTGCCCTTTGGCATCGACGGTAAAACCATGGGTTAACACTTCTTTATAAGGCGCCGCATTGCGAATGGCCACGGAGGTTAATAGCGAGGATTGAAACCAGCCACGGTGTTGATCAGAACCTTCGAGGTACAAATCTGCCGGTGTATGCAATTCTTCATGGGCATCCAGTACCGCGTAATGGGTAACTCCCGAATCAAACCACACATCAAGCGTATCAGACACTTTGTCATAGTTTTCGGCATCGGAACCCAGCAGCTCCTGTGGCTCCAGATTAAACCAGGCATCGATGCTTGATCCTTCCACCCGTTGCGCAACTTCTTCTATCAGGCGTTCAGTCTCTGGATGCAACTCACCGGTTTGCTTGTTCACAAACAGGGGGATCGGTACACCCCAGGTACGTTGCCGCGAAATACACCAGTCGGGACGGTTCTCTACCATGCCTTCGATGCGAGCCTGCCCCCAATCGGGTAACCACTCGGTTTGCTTGATGGCCTTCATCGCCGTTTCACGCAAACCATTTTGATCCATACTGATAAACCACTGCGGCGTAGCGCGGAAAATGATCGGCGTTTTATGGCGCCAGCAATGCGGATAGCTATGCCGCAAGGACTCATCATGCACCAGTGTACCTTTTGCTTTAAGCACTTCAATCACATGGTCATTGGCCTTAAACACATGTTCGCCGGCAAACAACTCCGTACCTTCCAGGAAGCAACCATTGCCTCCCACCGGATTATCCACCGGCAAGTCGTAGCGCAGACCGACTGCATAGTCTTCCTGGCCATGACCGGGCGCCGTATGCACCGCGCCAGTACCCGATTCCGTGGTGACGTGATCACCTAAAATGATGGGTACTTCGCGATCGTAAAACGGGTGCTGTAGTTTTATCCCCTCGAGATCGGAACCTTTGCAATAGGCCACCACGTGATGCTCATCGAACTCATAGCGACCAACGGCATCTTTTAGCAAGGCTTCTGCTAACAGTAATCGTTCCACACCGTATTGGCCTTCCACTTCGATGACCGCATAATCCAGTTCCGGATTTAATGCCACCGCCTGGTTGGCGGGCAAGGTCCAGGGCGTGGTGGTCCAGATCACTACCGAGATATCCCCTTTACCACTATGTTCCTTTCCGTCCGCATTTTGACAACGTGACATAAACGCAGCGTCATCGAGCACTTTAAAGCGCACATCAATTGCCGGAGACGTTTTGTCTTCGTACTCCACTTCCGCTTCTGCGAGGGCCGACCCACAATCGGCACACCAATGCACGGGTTTGCTGCCTTTGTGCAAGTGACCGGCCTTTATGATTTTGCCGAGCGCGCGAATGATATCCGCTTCGGTTTTGAAGTCCATGGTGAGGTAGGGCTTGTCCCAGTCACCAAATACACCCAGGCGAATAAAGTCTTTGCGCTGCCCGTCGACCTGGCGTTGAGCATAATCGCGACAGGCCTGGCGAAACTGATCCGCCGTAATTTTTACGCCGGCCTTACCCTTCTTTTTTTCTACCTGCAATTCGATAGGCAGGCCATGACAATCCCAGCCAGGCACATAGGGCGCATTAAAACCGCTCAATGCTTTTGACTTAACGATGATATCTTTCAGTACTTTATTGACGGCATGGCCGATATGAATATCGCCATTCGCGTAAGGAGGGCCATCATGCAAAATAAAGGACGGTTTTCCCTGTCCTGCATCGCGCATTTTCTGGTAGAGATCCATGTCCTCCCAGCGCTTCAACATTTTGGGTTCCCGCTGGGCCAGATTTCCACGCATGGGAAATTCCGTACTGGGTAAATTGAGGGTGTCTTTATAATCTGCCACGTTCGCCTGCTATTACTTGTTTATTGATATCAGATATTGATTTGTTTGTACGTGTTAGCTGTCAGCTCGAATAAACCGGGTATTTTACCTGTTCCCGAGGGTAATCAGCTAGCGAAAAACGCTTTCGCCTGTTCCACATCGCGCCCGATTTGCGCTTTTAACGCTTCAAATGATTCAAAGCGGTGTTCGTCCCGGATTTTCTGCAAAAAAGTGACATCCACATAGGCGCCGTAAATATCGCCATCAAAGTCAAACAGATGCACTTCCAGCAAGGTACGGGTACCTCCCACGGTGGGACGCTGCCCAACGTTGGCGATTCCGTTCACCACCCGGCCACCAATTTGCGGGTGTTTACTGTGCAGATGTACTGAATAGACACCATAAACCGGCGAAGATTTTCTATGCAGGTAAATATTTGCGGTGGGGAAGCCAATAGTTCGCCCGCGTTTGTCGCCATGCGCTACCCGTCCGACCATACCGTAATCCCGGCCTAACATTTGTTTGGCTAAAAGCAGATCGCCGGTTTCCAGTGCCGTGCGAATCCGCGTGCTGCTCACTCGCTCCTCAGCAAAATAGAAACTATGGGTATCACTCACTTCAAAACCCAGTTCCGGGGCAATAGAAGTCAGATAATCAAAATCACCGGTTCGGCCTTTGCCAAATTTAAAGTCATCGCCAACAACCAGGTATTTGACACCTAATCCTTCGACCAGCACCTGCTGTACAAATCCATCGGCAGTCAAACTGGCCAGGTGCTTATCAAAGCGCAAACACAGTACCCGGTTAACATGCAGCGCTTTTAGCACTTCCAGTTTTTCCCGCAGGCGGGTGAGTCTCGCCGGTACATTATCAGGACAAAAATACTCCTGGGGTTGCGGTTCGAAGGTAATGACTGCTACGGGTAAACTTAACTCCTGCGCCTTCTCCATTAACTGCCTGATAACCGCCTGATGGCCAAGATGCACACCATCAAAATTTCCAATAGTTGCGACACAACCATGGTGCTCAGGTTTAATATTTTGTAATCCGCGAATCAGTTCCATTGCTATTTAAAGCGTTGTTGTGTTTATTGATAGTTAAGCGTGTCTGATCATATCCCTGATTTTTACACCCGTGAGCAATAACACCACTAAATATACGGCAGCCCCTGCGCCTACCCAAAGTAAAATATTGAAGGCGCGCTGATAAACGTCCCACCTGGCCCACATGAAGACATCTTCCACACCGAAATACAATACTACTCCCATCACCGCACAAGCCAGACCAATTTTCAATAAAAATAACAGCCAGCCTGGATCTGGTTTATAGATACCGTCCTTAACCAGGCCACGATACAACAACCATGATTGAAATAGCGCAGACAATGCAGTCGCCAGTGCCAGGCCCACGTGGGGCGCTTCATAGGAAAAATGCAGCATGGATAACACCAGCATTAACGTCACGATAATCTTGGCAACCATGGAAATAATGGCAATCTTCATCGGTGTTTTGGTGTTCTGGCGCGCAAAATATCCGGGTGACAATACTTTCACGTAAATAAAACCTAGCAAACCAACAGAGTAGGCAATCAAAGCCAGCTGCGCCATGTGCACATCCTGGGCATCAAAATCACCATATTGAAAAATGGCACTTAACAGGGGACCGGCCAGCATGATTAATCCCACCGTCGCCGGTGCGCCGATCAATAGCGAAAGCCGCAAGCCCCAGTCCAGGGTATGTTTGAATTTTTCGGGATCCGCTTCCGCATATTTCGCTGACAGGCTTGGCAATATGACTGTCGCGATCGCGATTCCAAATACACCCAGCGGAAACTCCACCAGGCGATCAGCATAGTACAGCCAGGAAATACTGCCGCCGACAAGAAACGAGGCAATCCAGTAATCGATGAGTAAATTGATTTGCTGTACCGAGGAGCTGAAAATCGCGGGCAACATTAATTTTTTAATTTTGACGACACCCGGTTTGCGCCATCCCCAGCGGGGCAACGACACCAGGCGCAGTTTCATTATAAAAGGCAGCTGAAACAGGATCTGCGTCAAACCAGCGGCAAAGACACCCCAGGCCAGTACGATAATGTCTTCTTCAAAGTACGTCGCCGAGATGATCGCCGCGCCAATCAAACAAATATTGAGCAACACCGGGGTGAAAGCCGGCACCGCAAATTTTCCATAGGTATTGAGTATGCCGCCAGCCAGCGCCGTGAGCGATATGAACAGGATATAAGGAAAGGTGAAACGCAGCATTTCCACGGTGGGTTGAAAACGATCATCTCCGTCAGCCCAGCCCGGTGCAAATATCACCACCAGGATCGGTGCCGCCAGTACGCCAATGACCGTAATGACGAACAGGATAATACCCAGCGTGCCCGTCACATCCGCTGCCAGTTCTTTGGTTTCTTCGTGCTCTTTTGTCGTTTTGTATTCGGTAAAAACCGGTACAAACGCTTGCGCAAATGCCCCCTCGGCAAACTGGCGACGCAGTAAATTCGGGATTTTGAACGCGACGAAAAAGGCGTCAGTTAACGCATCAGCACCGAAATAACGCGCAAAGACCACGTCCCTGACCAGGCCGGAAATACGCGACACCAGGGTCATGAAGGACACCACAGCGGTGGATTTAAGTAACTTACCCGCCACTAATAATTACCTCGCAAAAATCGATGGAAAATTTTTTCTCAGGTCTATGGTAACTCATTGTTTCTCAGGATAGTTTTAACGCTACCGGTTATGCAGGAATTGCTCCGAACTGGTACTGGCTATGCATATTAACGGCATCTTTCAAGGACTTACAGCGTTTTATGAAATTAGCCTAAATATTTGACAAATAGACTAAAAACCAGCATATTATGCGCCCCAAACGATCGACAAAGAATTGAACTTGTATTAAGCGGAATGAAGGAGTACTAAATTTGGCCAACTCAGCACAAGCAAGAAAACGTGCCCGTCAGGCGGAAAAGCGCCGCCAGCATAACGCGAGCCTGCGCTCTACGATGCGCACTGCCATCAAGAAAGTTTTATACGCCATCGACGCTGGCGAGAAAGACAAGGCGAGCGAAGCTTACAAAGCAGCCGTTCCTATGATCGACAAAATGGCCAATAAAAACATTATCACGGCAAACAAAGCAGCACGTCATAAGAGCCGATTGAACTCACGAATTCGTGCAATCTAATCGCACGCACACCAAGCGGTATACAATAATAAAAATAAAAAAAACCGGTGCAAGACCGGTTTTTTTATGCTCGAAATTCCTGATATCCGGGAAAAGTTTACTGTCATTAAACTTTAAAATGTCGTACAAGTCCCTTTAAGCTATTTGCCATATCCGTTAGTTGCTTGCTGTTACTACTAACATGCTGTGCATCGTCATTAGTCTTATTGGCGAGATCGGTGATTGCGACAACGCTTTTATTAACCTCCTCCACGACCGCACTTTGTTGCTGGGAAGCTGTGGCGATTTGTGTCGTCATATTGGAAATGTCACCCACCGACCGGGTAATGGTATCCAGATAGCTGCCTGCTTCACTGGCGAATTCCACACTTTCTTTTGCCATATCCCGGCTCTTATCCATAACACTAACGGCTTCGTGCGTACCGGCTTGCAGGCTTTCAATCATGTTCTGGATTTCCTGCGTTGATTGTTGGGTACGCCCGGCAAGCGTCCGCACTTCATCTGCTACCACCGCAAATCCACGACCTTGTTCACCGGCACGTGCCGCTTCAATAGCAGCATTCAGTGCCAGCAGATTCGTCTGTTCTGCAATGCCTTTAATGACATCCAGCACGGTACCAATATTTTCTGATTCCCCTTTCAGGTTATGCATCACCTCGGAAGCCAGTTCCACTTCTGTTGCCAGGTTATTGATTGAGTTTACTGTTTGCCCCACCACTTCACGACCATTCAAAGCTTCACGCTCGGCGTCACTGGCTGCCATTGCCACGTGTTCAGCATTTTTCGATACCTCAACAGCCGATGCTGACATTTCATTGACCGAAATCGCTACCTGATCCGTTTCCTGTTGCTGATGCTGCAGTGCCTCTTGAGTCGATTGAATAGTGCTGGATAGATTGATGGCAGACGTAGCGAGGTTTTCCGAGTCTTCGCTAATCACGCTTACCTGGTTACGGAGACTTTTTACCAATACGTCTAAAGCCTTGCTTAAGGTATGCAATTCTTTCACGCCTTTTTCTTCAATGCGGATCGATAGATCGCCTTCAGCACACTTCTGAATAGCAGCCACCAGTTGCTCGGCAGGTTTAAATAAATGCCTCCCTAATACCCATAAGGTCAAAAAGAGAAACATGCCTAATACAACAACAATAGAGCCAATGATAGAAAATTGAGTCTGATTCATGCCATCATGAAATGCTTTCATATCCTCGAGCACTTCAAACTTGAGGGCTGCACTTCCATCATCTACTTGCATCTCGTAGTGAATAGGCAGACTGGTTGCCACCGCTGCAGCCTCCCAGTTTTCACTTTTATAAAGTTCTTTTCCACCAACCGATGTAATAGCTACAGGTAGCTGAGTAATTTTTTCCACACTTCGAAGGTTATGTGCAGGCTGAAGGACAATTTCCATATAACCCAACTGACGCAAACCACCGACGGGTAGCAGTACCGAATAGAGAGCTTCGTCATCGTTAGACCACATACTTGTTAGCATCTTCAAACGGTCAGCACCGTTCCTTCGCCTGGCTTTCGTTAACAGGCTATCAGGCATTCTCGCTCTTAAGGCGCGATCACCTTCATTGCTTTGTGCTACCAGCTGGAAATCCAGGTTATAGAGCCGTATCTTTCTTAAATCAACAATGCTGCTGGTAACGTAACGTTGGTGATATTGCTCATCCAGCAATTTCGCGACTTGCGCCACCAGCTCTCTATCCTTAGGTTCTTTAATTAACTGACTTGCCGCCGCCCGAAATCCCTTGGTTTTTTGCGTATACACACCCAGGTCATTGGCGATGCTGTCCAGTTCTTCCATGGATTTTCGAACACTGACTTCGATGATCTGGGACAAACTGCGCGCTTGCGACTCAAGCGCCGCATCGCGCAATTGCATCATGGCCATGACGGACAACACGACAACGACCGCACCGAGTGATAATAACAAAAAGGTGGTTAACTGTTTTATGGAGAATTTATTAAAATTCATATCCTGGCGACATCCTTTCAAATAGTTATGTCAACTGGCTTCTTAACTGCAGTACGAACTTAATGGGAGACCGGCATACCTTTTTCGGTCCACTCTTCCCAGCCGCCGCGGAACCAGTAAATGTTTTTATAGCCCAGGCTCACCGCCTGTTTGCTGGATTTAACACTACGACCACATTTCACGCCATTGCAATAGAACAGCACCGGTGAAGTCTTAGAGGGAATGTGTTTGGCAAGACTATCTTTGTCAGTATCATAATCAGGTAAGCCCACTGAACCTTCGATCCAGCCAGCCGCATCACGGTCACTGGCTTTGCGAGCATCAATGATAACCAGATCCGGAGTATTCATCACCAGCTCAACAACTTGCTCTGCTGAGACGCGTTTCGTCCCATCAATGGATTCCGGTGCTTTCTTTTCTGCAAAAGCAGAAAAAGCCATCGAAATCATAGAGACAAAAACGAAAAGTTTGGCGATAGGATGTTGCTGAGAATAGCGCATGATCATTACCTCTTACTGCAAGTCATAATTCATTAAGTATTTTTATCGGACGTCCAGGCCGTATTGACAGCCGAATAAGACATCCGTCATATGCTAATAATCGGCCTGCAGTGAGGTTTTTTTAACGGAAACAGGTGGGCTTAAGATAACTGAAAGGTTTCGCCGGAAGCGCCAGAAAGTGGCGCAGCTTTAAATGAATAAACTTGAAAAATGTATGGGTTCTAGAGCAACACTAAATTGTCACGATGGATCAATTCAGGCTCATCCACATAACCAATAAGTGACTCAATCTGCTGACTAGGCTGACCCTTGATGGCACGGGATTCAGAAGAAGAGTAATTTACCAGTCCACGGGCAATTTCTTTACCGCGCTGGTCCACGCAGGCCACGACTTCGCCGCGCGCGAATTCACCGTGCACGTCACTGACGCCCACCGGCAACAAACTGCGCCCGGATTCTTTCAATACCTTGACGGCACCATCGTCTAACACCAACTTACCGGCAGGCTGCAAGTGGCTGGCCAGGGATAGTAATGGCGCCACCACC
>NZ_CDLKIE010000171.1:0-6255 GCF_975902315.1 Kaarinaea lacus
ATATTGCCCGGCAACTTGATATCAGGGAAGTACGGGCACAGGTTATTCCGACAGAAAAGTCCGACGAAGTGAAACGCTACCAGAAACAAGGTCAGGTGGTCGCCATGGTGGGTGATGGTATCAACGATGCGCCAGCATTGGCACAGGCCGACGTGGGTTTTGCCATTGGGCGTGGAACCGATGTGGCCATCGAGAGTGCCAATATGACCCTGGTGGGCAATTCCATTAACGCCCTGGCAGATGCAGTGCTTATCTCCAGAGCGACACTAAAAAATATCAAGCAAAATTTGTTTGGTGCGTTTATTTTTAACAGTCTGGGAATACCCATAGCAGCTGGGGTTTTGTATCCAGTACTGGGTTTTCTGTTAAATCCCATGGTTGCCGCTGCAGCGATGGCCATGTCGTCCTTTACCGTAGTAAGCAACGCCAATCGACTTCGTTTGTTTTCACCCCGTCGTCCACAATAAATTTTCCAGCAACCTGCCTGCCATTCTCTAAATCTGCTATTATTGGCCCCTGTCTCACAATTTAATATATGAAGAATTGAAAGTGCCGAGGAAAGCATAATGCCTGAGTATCGATCCAGAACTACCACTCAAGGACGCAATATGGCGGGAGCCCGTGCCTTATGGCGCGCTACCGGAATGACCGATGATGATTTCAATAAGCCCATTATTGCGGTAGCCAACTCCTTCACACAGTTTGTGCCGGGGCATGTGCACCTTAAGGATTTGGGACAAATGGTGGCCCGTGAAATAGAAAAAGCCGGTGGCGTTGCCAAGGAATTTAATACCATTGCGGTGGATGATGGCATCGCCATGGGCCATGGCGGCATGCTCTATTCTCTGCCTTCGCGGGAGATCATCTGTGATGCCGTGGAGTACATGGTTAACGCCCATTGTGCGGATGCTCTGGTGTGCATTTCCAATTGCGACAAGATTACGCCGGGAATGCTGAACGCGGCACTGCGTTTAAATATTCCTACGATATTTGTTTCCGGTGGTCCCATGGAATCAGGAAAAAGTGTTATTGGTGGCAAAGAAGTGCATCTTGACCTGGTTGATGCCATGGTGGCAGCAGCCGATCCGAGGGTTTCTGATGAAGAAACCCTGCAAATGGAACGCTCCGCTTGCCCCACCTGCGGCTCCTGTTCAGGCATGTTTACCGCTAACTCGATGAATTGCTTAACCGAAGCACTTGGATTGTCGTTGCCGGGAAATGGCAGTATGTTGGCTACCCATGCTGACCGCAAGGAGTTGTTTCTCGAAGCTGGTCGGCGAATTGTTGATTTGGCCAGACGTTATTATGAAAGGGATGACGTATCAGCGCTGCCAAGAAACATCGCCAATTTTTCCGCTTTCGAAAATGCCATGAGCCTGGATATCGCGATGGGTGGTTCTACCAATACGATTTTGCATTTGCTGGCAGCGGCTCAGGAAGGTGAAGTTAACTTTACCATGGATGATATCGATCGCTTATCCCGCAAGGTTCCCAATCTCTGTAAAGTGGCACCCAGCACTCAACAGTATCACATGGAAGATGTACATCGTGCCGGTGGTGTAATGGGAATCCTTGGCCAGTTGAATAAAGCGGGTTTGTTAAATACCAATGTTTCCACCGTGCACAGTAGTACGATGACGGAAGCATTGGCGAAGTGGGATATTTGCGAAACTCAGGATGAATCGGTTCAAACATTCTATCGTGCCGGACCTGGCAACGTACCGACTCAGCAGGCATTTAGTCAGGAAAAGCGCTGGGATACGCTGGATGTAAATCGAGAGAAAGGTTGTATTCGCGATATCGATCATGCTTACAGCAGTGACGGTGGGCTTGCCGTGTTGTACGGTAATATCGCCAAAGACGGTTGTGTTGTGAAAACAGCAGGCGTTGACGAAAGTATTCTGAAGTTCTCCGGGCCTGCGCGAATATTTGAAAGTCAGGATGATGCGGTGGCGGCAATTCTAGGGGATCATATTAACGCGGGTGATGTCGTAATCATTCGCTATGAAGGACCACGCGGCGGACCAGGTATGCAGGAAATGTTGTATCCCACCAGCTATTTGAAATCCAAGGGACTGGGTAAGCAGTGTGCCTTGATTACCGATGGTCGTTTTTCAGGCGGTACATCAGGGCTTTCAATTGGCCATGTGTCGCCTGAGGCAGCAGAGGGTGGTGCTATTGGTTTGATAGAAGAGGGCGACCTGATCGAGATTGATATTCCTCATCGGAAAATTAACGTGGTTTTAGATGATGAAGTTTTGAGGCAACGACATGCTGCGATGAACAACAAAGGCAGCGCCGCGTGGCAGCCAGTGAGCAGAACGCGTCAGGTGAGTAACGCCTTGAAGGCTTATGCTGCCATGACGACGTCAGCGTCGAGAGGCGCAGTACGGGACGTGAGCCAACTTAACAAGGTGCCAGGCTAGCGGTTCCAGCCTGGCATTGGTATCAGCATCAGGATCAGGTTTGGCGTAACACCAGGGTATCTGCTCCGCCACCCCAGCTCGATCCTTTGGATTTCCGCGTACGGGCTAGCATGGCACCAATCAGGATGCCAAGAAAAATCACGCCTGCGCCAGTGAGGAACCATAATTTATTGTTCCCGTTTTGTAATTCCTTGATTTCTTTCATCAACATGTCTTTTTGGGCTTCAAGACTGGCGTTGTTTCTCGTCAGGTTCTGATTTTCCTGATAGATTTGATCCGATTCACTGGCGATTTTACTGAGTCGGTCGGCTTCATCCGCGGCCTTTGTATATTTAGTTTCCAGTTGTTCGTATTTCGAGGCTATAACAGCCAGTTCATTCCGTTCCTTGATGATTTCCTTGTGTTTTTCTCTTAATTCGCTGTATTTAGCTTCCAGCTTGGCGAGTTTTTCCTGGATGGGCGGCAAAATAATACGGGCTACGGGTTCGTCGACCAGGTAACGTTTCAATACCCAGCCCACAGTCCCGTCCGGTGTTTTTACGCGCGCATGGGTTTTATCGGTTTCCAGGACACGTAACTTGGTTCCACTATCCAGGGAACGAATGATTCGGTGTTGATTGGTTTTGCCGCTACGCAGGGTAATGGCAACATTGTCGGAAACATATCGCGTGGTTTTGCCTTTTTGAGCGCCTGACTTGGTTGCGCCTATACTCGTGGCAGGTACCAGCGTTAGCAGCGTGAAAAGCGTTAATGCTATGAAAAATATATAAAAATTCGTATTGCGCATGGTCCCTTCCAGGCTCAATTTAGTTGTTTTCAATGAAATCCCCCGGATTGCTGATACCCGATAGCAGCAAATCAGGTGCCAATTCCGACCTATCGGTCGAACATTGGCCAAGCTTATGCATTTTTTTGGGAATTGAGTAAAATAATCAGGCATTGCAGTCGTTGTTCTTGGAAATTGACGTATGCGGTGCACTAAGTTACAGTCTTTGACTAAATTGGCGGGTGCTGTGCGGGAGGAGAGAATAATTACACAGCAGCACACCGATTATAATAAAACCGATTATTTGGTTTATTAGTTCAAATAAATTCCAAACTAAAGGGTGAAGTCATGATAAAAAGAATCACTTCTTTCGGAGCGATCTTGGGGATGTTTTTGTTGTCGCATTCTGTGCACGCTGAACAGACTATTGCAGGGGGAATGGATGTTGCTGAAGGCGACGCGAAAGCCGGTAAAGCTAAATCCGAGTTGTGTCATGGTTGCCATGGCGTCGATGGTATGAGTATCGATCCTACCACTTTTCCAAACCTGGCCGGACAATACGCCGGGTACATTTTCAAACAAGTTCAGGATTTCCAGTTGGGTAATCGCCAGGACGATACTATGTCGGCGATGGCCGCTATGGTTACCAGCAAAGAGGACCTGAGAGACATCGCGGTGTACTTTCAGTCGCAGAAAAAAATGAAAGGCAAGGCAACCAATACGGCATTGTCCAAGCAGGGCGCTAAAATTTTTAAAGACGGTGTGGTAAAAAGCGGGGTATATGGCTGCGTAAACTGTCATGGTAAAAACGGTAAAGGCAAAGGCCCAAACAATTCACTGTTTCCTGTGATTGGTGGTCAAACCAAGGCTTACCTGGTTAAGCAGCTAAACGACCTGAAGAGCGGTAAACGTAAGAATGATCCAGCGGGTATGATGGCGGATATCGCGAAGAAATTATCGGATAAAGAAATTCAGGCAGTGGCAGAGTATTTGTCAGGCCAGTAAATCCAGGTAGCAGATAAAAAAATGCGCCTTAATGGCGCATTTTTTTTGCACTCATTTTTTCTCGAGCTACATTCCGTTGTTTTTTGCAAAGGCAACGACATGCTGTATGTCCATCCGGAGCGTGACCTGGTCGCCAATGTTGAAGTCTTCATGGCTGGGAAACAATGATAACACTTCACTGCCGGAATCCAGCTGTAAACTATACATGATTTCTGCACCCTTAAATGCTTTTTGTGTAATTTTACCTTGCAGGGGTCCTTCCGGGTCGTATACCACATCGTCAGGACGTAGCAGGATTTCGACTTGAGAATTTTCTGGCCAGTTATACGCTCTATCAGCATTCACAATTCCAAACTCGGTGCGTATTTCATTGGGAGTCAGCATTGTGCCATCTATAAAAACGCCCTGCCCGATAAAGTCGGCGACAAACCGGTCTGCCGGTTCATGATATAAATTAAAAGGCGTGTCCCATTGCAGGATGCGGCCATCTTTCATGACACCGACATTATCTCCCAATGCAAAGGCTTCATCCTGATCATGGGTAACCATTATTCCGGTAATCCCACGATTTTTTAAAATCTCTCGCACTTCGGTGCTGAGTCGTTTACGCATTTCCACATCCAGATTGGAAAATGGTTCATCGAGAAGTATGGCATTGGGGTGGGGTGCGAGCGCCCGAGCCAATGCAATGCGTTGTTGTTGTCCCCCTGATAATTCGTGTGGATAGCGATGTCCGTATTCCCCCATTCCGACGACTTCCAGCATCTCGAGTGCTGTTTTCTGTTTTTCACTTTTGGATCGGTCACGTAAACCAAACGACACGTTGTCTAAAACTGTCATGTGTGGAAACAGGGCATAATCCTGGAATACCATGCCCAGGCGGCGTTTTTCAGGTGCCAGGGCATAACCAGGACGAGATACTTCCCGGTCTTCGATGCGAATTGTGCCATGGTAAATAGGTTCAAAGCCGGCAATGGCGCGTAGTGCTGTGGTTTTTCCACAGCCACTGGGTCCAAGTAAGCACACCAGATTGCCCGGGTTAACGTGCAAAGAAAGATCTTTAATTATCGTATGGCCTCGATATTTGCACTCAATATTTTTAACTTCTATCAACGCTTTCATTGATATGCTGAACCGACGGCCTTTGTATTCGATGTTTTGTTGGAGTGATTTACTCGGAGCACAAAAGAAACTCCAGTAATGCTTTTTGTGAGTGTAATCGATTTTCTGCTTCATCCCAAACTACGCTTTGTTCGCCATCGATGACATCGGCAGCGACTTCTTCACCCCGGTGGGCCGGTAAGCAGTGCATAAACAGTGCGTCTGAATTTGCAGCAGCCATTAGCTGGCGATCAACCTGGTAATTTTTGAAGGCTGCTTCGCGTTGTTTTTGCTGTTGTTCCTGTCCCATGCTCGACCAGACGTCGGTAACAACCAGATCCGCATCTTTAGCCGCATCTGATGGAGTATCGCACATCGTGACCAGTTCAGGTTGTGCTTGTGAAACGACTTCTTCTAGTGGCTCATAACCTTTAGGACTGGCAATGCGAAGATTAAATTTCAATTGTTGAGCAGCGTGGACATAAGAGTGACACATGTTATTACCATCACCAATCCACGCAACTGTTTTGCCGGTGATGTCGCCCCGGTGTTCAACAAAGGTCTGCATATCCGCCAGCAATTGACATGGGTGATGTAAATCAGTGAGCGCGTTTATTACCGGTACCAGCGAGTATGATGCAAATAGTTCCAGTTTTTCGTGTTCAAAGGTGCGAATCATTATGATATCCACCATGCGTGATAGTACGCGCGCGGTATCTTCAACGGGTTCGCCACGGCCCAGTTGTGTATCTCGTGGCGATAAAAATAAAGCCTGTCCACCAAATTGAGCCATGCCCGCTTCGAAAGAGACCCGGGTACGTGTCGATGATTTCTCGAAAATCATTCCCAGTACTTTGTTTTTCAGGGGTTCATAAATTTCCCCGGCCCTTTGCTTGGCCTTCAGTTCAATGGCGCGATGAATCAATTTCTGCAAATCATCACTGCTTAAATCAAATA
>NZ_CDLKIE010000172.1:0-9656 GCF_975902315.1 Kaarinaea lacus
ATGGCCTGGTGGTCATTACATCAAGGCACACAACGACAGCACTGTTTATTAACGAATACGAACAGCGACTGGTTCAAGATGTAAAAGATTTTTTCCAGCAATTAGTACCAGCGCATAAAAAATATTTACATAATGATATTCACTTAAGGGATTGTCCGCAGGATGAGCCGGAAAATGCCCATTCTCATATAATTGCTATGTTACTTAGCAATAGTGAAACCATACCATTAATCGATGGGGCGTTAGCCATAGGCCAATGGCAATCTGTTCTGTTTGCAGAACTGGATGGTCCAAGGTCGCGAACTCTGAATGTTCAGTTGTTTGGCAGTTCTACAGGCAATAATTAAAGCGGAAGGTGAATATGATTAGTTACTGGTTCGATACTTCCGGTAAATTTCAGGTCAAACACGAAACGCTATCGAAACAAAAAGAAATCGACGAGAATCAGGCGGCTTATTGCTGTGCAGTTTGCCATCAAAAAATCACTTCGGAAGTATCGGCTATTTGTGTTGAAGGCGAGCATGAGCATTTTAAATATAATCCCGATGGGAGGAAGTTTTTGCTATGTTGTTTTTCCTCAGCTACAGGCTGTGTGATGTCCGGTGATGCTACTTCCTATTTTAGCTGGTTCCCTGGGCATATGTGGCAGTTTGCGCATTGTAAGGAATGTGGCGCACAAATGGGCTGGTTTTACGAAGGGCAAAGTAAATTCTACGGTTTAATTAAGGAACAGTTAGTTGGTTGTGATAACTAACATAAAAATACACAATCGGAGTCGATAAAATGTTTAAAATATTCGCTATCGTTATTTTTAGTATTACGCTTATTGCCTGTTCTCCTGTTAAGTTGACTAAAGAAGGCGAAGGCGTAATGGTTAAGTCGAAAGAACAGGTCGCTGATTGCAAAAAAGTCGGTCGGGTAACAACTTCGTTGCTCGACAAAGTGGCGGGTGTGAAGCGTAGCGAAGAAAAAGTCAAAAAAGAGCTGGAAATGCTCGCAAGAAATGGTGCCGTTGAGTATGGCGGAAACACGATTGTGCCAGATTCTGAAGTAACTGAGGGTAAGCAATCGTTTGTGGTTTATCATTGCCCCTAGGGTATTGCGTTTATAATGATTTTAATAATTAGTATCTGATGTTTAGTTATCACAATTGTCAGTTTACAAATATTTATACTATTCTATTTTGTATAGAATTACTCTATCGATCGAAAAATTAGTTCTGGAGAATCATATGTACATTCGTATACGTCAAGGAATTATAGCTTCTCTTGTCCTGTTCGCCGGCTCCAGCCTGGCCGCGGCTCACGATGTTGTAGATGGAAATGGAGAGGGAAATATTAACAGTCGCTTTAAAATATTTACCGCTGAACATGAGGCAGTTACAAAAGGCGGCAAATCCGTAAAAATACAAAGTATATTCAAAATAGATCTGGAAACGGGAACTGTCTGGCGTTACCGACAGGGGGTTGATCAAAAAGGCAAGCCTTACGAGGAATTCTTTGAAGTACCCAATCAATAAGCATTTTCATAAATAGGAAGGTTAGGCAGAGCATTGACTAGTACAGTCTTGTTATACGGTAATCGAAACACCACCTCGTCTTGGGTCGCCCATTCCTGTTAGTGAACTACCATTTTGCAGTACAGCATGAACGCCGCCAAAGAAAAGGTTTTGTGAAGCCCAGTATTTGGTGTTTTTTATTTCGTCATGCAGACCAGATTCAACGACGTTATTTATTCCGGCTTCAAGGTTAAGCAGTCCGTTTTCAAAATGAATTCGGGGAAATTCTATTGCTTGCGCTAATGGTGAATTGAATTCAATCAATTGTAACAATACCTGTAAAATGGCGGTTCTGATTCGATTTGAGCCACCCGAACCCAGGGAAATTGCATTGTTACGAGAGTCGTACGCTATCGTTGGTGCCATCATGGAAGATATACGCTGGTCGGAATTCCATCGATTAAATCCTTGAGGATTCAGGTCTTCTTCACCCAACATATTATTTAGCATTATTCCGGTATGTGGCGCCATGTAACCACTGCCTTCGCCATTACTGACGGTTAAACTCGCGACATTGCCCATTTTATCAATAATACTGATATGCGTAGTGCCGCGCGAAAATGCGTATCGATCCAGTATGTGTTGGCGGTATGAATCAAGATAACTATTATCCAGTAATTGTTCGGTGTCGATAGTTCCCGCCTGGAGTGAATTTTCGATACGCGCTTTATTGGTTAAATGCATGATGTAACTAAGACAATCTATATAGACTTGAGAGCCAGGTTCTATATTCGAAAAATCACAGGACTCCAGCAGCTTGAGTGCAAATGCGATTAACAGCCCACCAGAAGACGGCGGTGGGTTGGTGAAAATCGTGTGTTTTCGATAGGTCAACTGCAGCGGCTGACGTTTGATGACCTGGTAATTACTAAAGTCTTCCGCTGTTAAATAGCCACCATTTTCCCTGCAGTGATTAGCCACTGACTGTGCGATTTCTCCCTCATAAAATAAAGTTTCACCTTCCTGAACCAGTGCTTCCAACGTGTCTGCCAGCGCTGGCTGTTTGAGTGTTTCGCCTTCTTTGACTAAAGACCGGTTGTTCTGCTTTGGATCCTGGCTGGCATAGATAGCGTAGCTTTCTGCGCCTGATTGATAAATGGGTTTGATGATATCCAGTATGTAAGCCTGGAATTGATTAACTACTGCTCCCTGTTTGGCAAGCTCTATAGCGGGTGCCATTAATTCGGCAAGTGGAAGCGTGCACAGGTCCTCATATATGGCAAACATGCCCTTTACCGCACCCGGCGTGGCAATTGAGCCCATACCAATGTGGAACTCCTGTGTAGTTTCACCAAAGTCCGCGAGTATCGGATAAAAATCGATGTCGTCTATTGGTTGTTTTTGTCGGGGTGTTTGGGCAAAAAAATCATAAAGTACGGTGTGCCCTGCGTCAGGGTGTGCCAATAAAAAACCGCCACCACCTAAAGACGCAAGTACGGGTTCCACCACGCAGGCCGCAAAATGTGCTGCGACTACTGCGTCAAAAGCATTACCACCTTCGGATAAGATTTGAGCTGCCGCTTGAGCGGTTTTGTTGTGGCCGCAAGCAACGGCGCCTTTGATTTGCATTCAGGGAAAACTTTCGTTAATTGATCACAACATTCAGGTGGCTAGGTTACAATTTTGTCTCAGAGATTTCAATTTTCTGCAGCTTTTCCTGGTACTGCTTCAATAAGAGCTGCAGTGATCAGTTTAGTATTGACAAATTTCGAGTAGATTTTAAAGAGGTCGCGAACAAGTGTTTTAAATAAATAATCCAGCGCATTCAGTAGTGCAAGCAGCGTTTCTCTGGGCGACTCGGATTTGAGTATTACAGAAGCCGTATCTAGAAAAACAGGATTTCCATCACTAATAAGATTTTAACGCCAAGATGAAATCCAGTAGTTCTAAAGTATAGACCTGGATCAACAATGCATAATTAGTTCTGTGCAACAATAGTCTGGAAATTAAATTAAAATCAATGTGCTATAGTATATTTAAAATCAAAAACAATAGCCAAAATGATAGAAAAATACGACTTCCTGAAAAAACTGCATGAGTTTGTGTGGGCGCCTGATAAGACGGGTGTACCTCAATTCAAACGGACGCTGATAGAGACCCTGCGAATCGCCCATCTGGTTATTCGAGACCTGTTCGATGGACTGTTAACGCTTCAGGCCATGAGTCTTGTTTATACAACATTGCTCTCCATTGTGCCGTTACTCGCGGTAAGTTTTTCAGTGCTTAAGGGATTTGGTGTACATAACCAGGTTGAACCATTGTTACAGAATTTCCTTGCCCCATTGGGGGAGCAAGGCGTAGAAATCACGCAGCGCATCATTGGATTTGTTGAAAACACCAAAGCAGGTGTCCTGGGTTCCGTGGGACTGGCATTTCTATTTTATACCGTCGTATCGCTGATTCAAAAAATTGAAAAGTCATTTAATTATACATGGCGGGTCACCGAGCACCGTCCCTTTGCCCAGCGGTTTAGTGATTATTTGAGTGTGGTGTTAATAGGACCTTTGCTAATATTCAGTGCGATTGGAATAACCGCGTCAATAACCGGATCATCGACAATGCAACACTTGCAGGAATATGAAACGGTTGACTGGTTTATTCGATTTGTCAGTAGGCTGTTGCCCTATCTGTTGGTTATTGCCGCTTTTACAGTTGTTTACATATTTGTACCGAATACGCGGGTGAAAATAAAATCGGCACTTATTGGTGCCATTGTCGCCGGTATATTGTGGGAGACTACCGGCTGGGTATTTGCAACGTTTGTGGTCAAATCAGCCAAATACGCTGCGATCTATTCCGCGTTTGCCACCATGGTTATTTTTATGATCTGGTTATACGCCTGCTGGATGATTTTACTGATTGGCGCGAGTATCTCATTTTATGTCCAGTATCCTGAATATCGTACCTTGCAGGAACGTGGCTTTCAGTTGAGTAATCGTATGAAAGAGAAAATAGCCTTGTTGACGATGTCTGTTGTGGGCGCTAACTACTATGATAACAAGGACCCTATAAGCATGCAGGGTATCGCGAAGCATTTACATATTACGCCGGAAGTGCTCGCGCCAATTGTGGAACAATTACTTTCATATAAGCTATTGGTGAAGACTGCAGGCGCAAGGCCGGGATTAGTACCTGCACAGCCACCTGAAACCCAAAAATTACTGGATATCCTGCGGGTAGTCAGGAGGGCGGAAGAACATGGTAGTGGATCCGTGAATTTACTACCGAAAAGCGATGCTATTGAGTCATTGTACTCAAAAATGGAATCGGCATTACATGATGGATTTGGTGATGTGACTTTGAAAGACATATCCCTCGAAGAACTGTCTCATGGAGATGACGAGGGATCAAATGACGATAACTCAGATTCTGTAAATCAACCTCAACCTGAAAAGTAAAACACAATATAACGCATGAATATAATAGTTGGTTGCTAGATATCCATCCGTGAAAAAGACGAACTGCCAGTTCAATGTGAACGTGCTAAGTAGAGATGAAGGAACGTAACAATTAGCAAATGATATATGTAAAGGCTGGCTTATTCATTCTTGCAATAAAATCCCATAAATACTATTAAAACAATAGGTTAACAGCATGTTTCAGGATGGGTATGTGTCCCGGAAAGCGCTTGCTTTGGGTGATTAGCAACTCAACTTGTGAAAATACTTATGTAGATCGATCACCTTTTACACAGCGATTAAAATCGGTTATTGTTTACCCAATTCATACTTAAAACTATTGGATAGCTGTGGGGGCTTAGGTTGTGAACAATAAACCTGAAATTCGTATTCGAATTTTTATCAATCTGACATTGATACGATTTGGCGGATACAACAAAGTTGTATTATTTTTGTGTTACGCGCCTGTAACACGCTAATCGTCTGACAAAATCCTTTCTCGAAATTCCTTTTGTCCTGTCGAGGATTGTCGTCTTGCCCCTCGATAAAATTTCCATGCTTTGGCAGGCAGTAGAATCAATCCATTCCTTTCACGCTCTAGCGCTTCCCAGTTGGGATCAGGTAAGAGTCGCTGAGATCGTGAATGTCCTACCTCTCTTAGTGTTAATTGGCCGTTGTCCAGGCATTAATTGTGTTACTCATATCAACACAAATGTGAAGACAATACGTCACGCTTGAGGAATTTTTACCGGTATGTATTATTATTTAGTTAGGTGTTATTGAGTTGTTTTCAGGTCATTGATACATGAATTAATTATATTGTAGGTGAGTAATTTCTAAGGCCGGTTAGAATGCATTTGTCACTAAATAATTTGCGTAGTTCGGGAGCAGGTAATGTTCGGTAATCCTAAGAAAGTGTCTATGCCAACAGCCGAAGAAGCTTTACCAGGACGTAGTACGCAACTCCAGGTTTCTGAAAATCATTTTGTAAACGGAAATCCATTAAAACCGCCTTTCCCTGAATCCATGGAGCAAGCCATTTTTGGTTTGGGATGTTTTTGGGGTGCAGAACGTAAATTTTGGCAACTGCGGGGTGTTTATACCACAGCAGTGGGATATGCCGCCGGGTACACACCTAATCCGACTTATCAGGAAGTATGTACAGGTATGACAGGTCATAATGAAGTCGTTTTAGTAGTTTATGATCCAGTGGTCATTAGCTATCAGGAACTATTAAAAGTATTCTGGGAAGCGCATAATCCGACACAAGGTATGCGGCAGGGCAATGATATTGGTACCCAGTATCGCTCTGGTATTTATTATTTCAATGACGAACAGCGTGATATTGCAGAAAAGATCCTTAATGTATATCAAATAAATCTTGAACAAGCAGGCTATAAAAGCATTACTACTGAAATTCTACCAGCACCGGATTTCTATTATGCTGAAGATTATCATCAGCAGTATCTAGCCAAGAATCCCGATGGTTATTGTGGGCTTGGTGGAACAGGTGTAAGTTGCAGCGAGTTATAACCAAGAGTATGGATTTAGTACCCAATGATATTTTAAATTTCTGGTTCTCTGAGCGAGTAAAACCGTTATGGTTTAATTCCACGCCGGAATTTGATGCAGAACTTCGCACGGCTTTTCTTGCCGTCTACTATGCCGCGCTGAATGATAAGTTAGTTGACTGGAAACAATCGGTAGAAGGCTGCGCGGCCCTGGTGATAATCCTTGATCAATTTCCTCTGAATATGTTTCGAGGATTACCAGAAAGCTTCCATGGGGAAAGCAAAGCCATAGAGATCGCAAAATATGCGATTGATAATAAATATGATGAAGAACTGTCAGATGAGCAAAAGGCATTTTTGTATATGCCATTAATGCACAGTGAAAATCTGGGCGATCAGGATTTAAGCGTAACGTTGTTTAGTAAAGCCGGACTGGCTGACAATCTAAGGTTTGCCAGGCACCATCGGGATATTGTGCGCCGCTTTGGCCGATTTCCTCATCGCAATCGGATTTTAAATCGCCAAAGTACAGAAGCGGAACTGGAATATCTCGCATCTGATGAAGCGTTTCATGGTTAATTGATGGTTAGTGAGTCATATAGCAGCTATTCTTTTTCCCTATTCAAACTGTGCTACTCGAACCGTTCTACACGAACTATGTCACCTGCATCAATACTCGATAATCTTTTTACGTCATCTTTTGTAATTGCCCAAATATTTGTTCTGGCCGCAAGGCGGATTTCATTGCCCTGAGATATGGGAGTTCGTCCAAACCCAATAGCAATGCAACTTCCTTCTACCCAGAATGCAATTTCACCGGGTTCTATAATGTCTTTCGCGTCCGCTTCACGTTCCGCCTGGACGGGTACTGAAAAATAAATTTCATCCCCCCAGGTGTTTACTCTGGATTCAATAGGCAGGCTGTTGAATATTGACCTGCCAGTTGGAGTGTCTAACACCTCCGCAAGCAGTTCTACTGAGCCGGAAATAATTTTAATTTTTTGCATGTGCCGATCAGCATATATGAATGGCTATTGGAAGAGCAATTACTACAGATTATCCACAGGAAAGGACATTAAGGATGACAGGCAAAAGGCCGGATAGTAACGGCTGCAAATTGCAGCACGTTACTATGATGATTCCAGGAATTACTGATTAGACTATGCGACTTCGTATTCTTCTTTGCCATCACTAGGACTGGTGTGACAATGCGGACATTCCACAGTTAATTGTGCTTCCGCGAATCCAAGTGAATCCCCAAAGTAGAAACTTTCAGAACAATAGGGGCAGGTGACGAGTGTATTCGATGCAGATTGCAACCGAGCATCTTCCATATCCACATCCATATGAAACTTGGCATTTGCGTTCCATACGCGAATGATATCGAGGCAATCAATAAAATTTTTGGGCTGAACTTCCTTTTCCGCCGTGTTCGATTTGACTGAAAACAACTTACTAAAAACGCCCATGGGTTATCCTCCTCGGGTCCCAGAAATTTAACTCTCAAGTACTCAGTGAGCGGAAGTTATAAAACAGACATTAACGCGACACGTTGTAACAGCTCGTTATTGTTATTGCTTGTAACAACAACTTATGGCGCTAAAGCATAAGCTTTCCGCATTTTTTCCATTGGCTGTCGAAAACCGTGCTACGCTAAAGAAGCAAGCGTGCAAAGTTACGTCATTAGTTGTAGGTCAACACCAGAAAATTATTGTAGGAATGTGCTGACAACCAATTTGATGTGTATTTATAGCAGATTCTCAGAAAAATGCCCGAAAAATTTTTGGGAAAATCAGAAAAATTTATCAATAATTGGCTTACAAATTCGTAAGTAGTTATGAGTCAACTACGTATTAAATTTTGCTAACTCCCTGAAAAATTGTTAATTAAAAAATGCGTAATATTGAATAAAAATGTAATATTTATACGCATCATATTCGTTAACACATTTACCAAAATGTTTGATCATAATTGCGTCAATTTGCTTAAATTAACCAGTTTTTAAACAAGCTTAAGAAAAGCTTAAAAATAAATCCAGGAGGAGGCTAGCGTGAAAAAATTAAATGTCATAATTGTTACCTTTCTTATGTTGGTGTTTCACACCTGCTCAGTCTTTGCATCTGTAGTGGGAAAAGAAGTGGAGTACCAGGCAAACGGGACTAAGATGAAAGGTTATCTTGCTTATGATGATGCTATAAAAGGCAAGCGTCCTGGTGTGTTGGTTGTTCATGAATGGTGGGGACATAACGAGTATGCACGCAAACGTGCGCGCATGTTAGCAGAACTAGGTTATATCGCCCTTGCGGTCGATATGTACGGTGATGGTAAAACGGCAGCACACCCAAAAGACGCTGGTGCCTTTGCCGGTGAAGTCAAGAAAAATATGGAGATGGCCACTGCACGCTTTCAGGCGGCAAAGACTTTGTTAGCTCGACATGAGATGACAGATAGCGGGCGAATCGCTGCTATTGGTTATTGTTTCGGTGGTGGTATTGTGCTCGAAATGGCAAGACGTGGCCTGGATCTTGATGCCGTAGTAAGTTTTCATGGCAGTTTAACGACACAAAGCCCGGCACAACCAGGCAAGGTCAAAGCTAAAATTTTGGTGTGTAATGGGGAAGCCGATCCGTTTGTCAAATCGGATCAGATAACAGCATTCAAAGAAGAAATGAAGAATGCTAAAGTGAACTATATATTTAAATCTTACCCGGATGCTAAACATGCTTTCACGAATCCGGCCGCGGATGAAAATGGTAAGAAATTTAATATTCCCCTTGCCTATAATGAGGCAGCAGACAAGCAGTCCTGGTCAGAAATGAAATCTTTCTTAAAGGATGCATTTAATCAATAATCTGACCCAAATTACAGAACTGGCGTGCACGCTTATAGTGTGCACGTCCTTGATTTTTTTAGTGAATTTTGCCAAGCTAAATACAGCTCATTGTAAAGCCGATATTTAATGGAGAGGTACTGTCATTGAGTTGAAACCTTTTGGCTAAATAATGGTTCTAAAGGTTTAATGCAGTAAATGTATATTTTCTGGTAGAGTGACAGCATGCATTCCTGGTTGTAGTTAAGGGGACGTAATATTAGTTACTAAAACAATAACAATTTGTTTTAATTATTTGTGAGGTACGTGGTGATGCAGTCAATACCCCTCATTTTAAAACTGGATATTACAGGTAGTCC
>NZ_CDLKIE010000173.1:0-2854 GCF_975902315.1 Kaarinaea lacus
GTCCAAAAAAAGTCATCAAGATCAGATCAGCGTGAGAAAAAAGAGACATCATTGTCTGGAAAAACAAAATTTGACAAGGCCACGTTTGATAAAAACACTGAAAAGAAACACGACAAATCGTCCACTTTCATCGATGCTGGTTGAAGCAAACGTTGATGCATTACCTTCAGCACCACTACTGTTTACACTTATCCGAGCAGTCACATTACCATTCAAATCCCGAACAAAAATATCATGTACATTGTTATTATCGTTGTCCACCAGGTTGCTGGCAATCGAACGAAATGCAACAACAGTTCCATTCCCGCTAATTACAGGAGTTTCACTATCACCGTTAGTTTCATCGTTATTATTGCCAATATTTATTCGGTGAGTCTCTCCCAAAAGGCGATCACGTAGAAAAATATCGCTTGCATTGTTGTTATCGTCATTAACCAGGTTATCACTTAATGAATCAAATACAACGTATCTACCATCATCACTGACTGATGGATTCCGGCTTATACCATTACCTTCCTCTCCTTCGCTGTTTATGCTGATTCGTTCCATCTCACCTGTGATCGAATCAAATAAAAAAATGTCTGTTGAGTTATTGCTATCCATGTCGGAAACTAAATTTGTTGCATTGGACTCGAATACAATATATCGACCGTCCGCACTGACATCTGGCGCATCGCTATCATTATTACCTTCTTCGCTGTCCTGATTGATACTAATTCGATCCAGGCTGGCGCTTATCATGTCAAATCGAAAAATGTCGGCAACCTGATTTGAATCATCATCTACCAGATTGGTTGCCGAAGAACTGAATATAACTACGGCACCATTATCACTGATCACCGGATCAATACTGGCACCATCGCTTTCATCTCCTGTTGGCGATGCAGTTAACTTGATAGTATTTTGATTTAGACGATCTCTTAAGAAAATATCCCAGGTTGAATTGGTGTCATTGCTGGTCAGATTTGTCGCGATAGAATCAAAAACCACGTAACGTCCATCGGCAGAAATACTTCCATTTATACTATTGCCGTTCGCTTCCTGTTCGGTGCTATCTACGCTGATTCTCGATGTCTCACCCACGATATCGGGTATGGCCGCCTGTACTGTAGTTAAAACTGAGGTTCGTGAACCAGAATCACTTTCACCGGGAATATTTGCCAGATTGTCCGGTGCAACGCTCGATGTTTGTTGATCCGGATGCCCACACGCATTAAGCATGAAGAGATAGAAGATAACAACAGGCAGGGTGAAAAACCGACCAGGCTGCATAAACCAAACTCCTACAAAACAGATTCTTTGGCACAGATTTGGGACTCAATCCAGTAGATTGTCAAAATCCCGTGTATTCATCAATCGGGACGCAGGGATCAACGATGAACAAGCAAGCCATCAATGATAGCTCGTTGAGACGCCCCCATCTCTATAAGGAATGGCTACAGCGTAACGCATTTACTAGTTATTAGCCAATAAGACTATGGCCGTATTGAAGAACAATTAGCATTTCAATATTTGCTGATTAGAAGAAAATAAAATAATGAGCGCTAATTATTTGCGGCTGGAATACAATAACCATTGGTTTTTATGGTTTATTGGCTGGTTTGGCGATATAAGGGGTATCTGCAGCGTATCCTGCTAATGTAGTAATCAGAAGCCCATGAGGTTTCGATACTATCGCTATACCACACGCGATGCCGCTGCATTGCTGGACCAGCATGGTTAGTCACGCCGGCAATGTCGCTTATACTTTTTAGCGGTTTTTATTTTGCGTTGGTGTTTGCAGGGTTTGTATATAAGGTATTGTTAGTTACGGCAATTCATCGGCAAATATCGATTTCCAACAGTAGTTGCCGCCGTACTACAACTCCATTGTATCCCGTTCGTACTCACAGTACCCACTAATGCAATATTACCTGTTGCCGTTGTATTTTGAATTGTATATGTGATCGTCGCGGTTGTAGCAGTGGTAGTGAATGCTATAGCGCTTATATATTGACTTTGCGTAATATCCGTATTTATGTTGGCCTGAGTAGTACTGGCTGGCATCTGACCTGAAGACATATAAAAATCCGATATCGTTGATTTTGCCGAGTCCGCGACAAGTAATACTTCAGATATTTTTGTACGATCGGTATAAGCATTGTAGGCAGGCAATGCTACAGTTGCCAGAAAACCCAGAATCCCAACTACGATCATTAATTCAATGAGAGTAAACCCTTGCTGTGCAGTCTTCACTAGAAACCTCCAGTTTCTAAACTCAGGATAAAGTTTAAATATCCATTAAGATTAAATTGCCATTCAAATCCGGCAACATATTATCAATTTGATGTAGCAACACTGGTAAAAATAATAATAAATTTCTGTAAATCCTGATGATGAACAAGTCACAGAATGAATCCCGCTGTTCAGAAAGTTAATCATAACTTGCGCCATTCTCGTGACTTAATATCGTCCTTCGCAAATCACATGTTGAGTGACTGGTTGACAAAAATTTGTGATTATTTCAATTTTGGGACTAAGTGCCAGCAAACACCGCGAACAGCGCAATATGAACTTGTGAACCAATTCACTATTAGCCTGGTGAATAAAGCAATTGACCAAAAGAACGAGGAGATTTGAATGTTGCATTAGCTGCGTCAAGAAGACTTAACGTATGTGTAAAAACACGCACAATTGCGTAACTGCACAATGTATAAGTTGGTTCCTGAGCTACGATCAATTATCATCACGACTGTTACAGGCGGGAAATAGAATATTGAATAGTTACTACTATTCCAACTTGCTAGAACGGATTAGCGGCAGATTGCTCCTGAGTCTTTCCGTATATTTTTTACACTAAAACGCAGCGATGGAA
>NZ_CDLKIE010000174.1:0-10577 GCF_975902315.1 Kaarinaea lacus
ATTGATGACAAGGTACTCATTACGCACCTGTATCATATTGAAAGAACTCGCTAGACTATCTTAACTATAACTATAACTGTAAATTTGAATTTTACTTTATCACCGCATCAGAGATTCCACTGGAAGAATTTTATCACTTTGAGTTTCAATAATCTTGCTGGCACGTTCCGCCAGAGTTTCAATGACTTTGAAATCAGATGGGGAAAATACTGGTTGTTTTGGTAAGCGTGAAGAAAAGTTCAACGTTCCCCAAATTTGATTATCAACGATCAGCGGAGTACCTATATATGCACGCAGTTGTGTACTAAGGTAAACAGGATGTTTTAACATCTCAGAAATTTCAGCGACATCATCAAATGTCATGGTTTGTTCTTTGCAAAACACATCTCTACAATAGGTATCTCCCAGGGTGAAGATATCTCCTTGCTTGATCCCACTATAGTCAGTATCAATAGCGTGTACATGATACTGGTTGTTTTCAATGCGACTAATAATGCCCACGTGTACACCAAACCTGGATTTGCCTTCCAGTAATATTTTTCTGAGAGCCATAACTCAACCTCTAGCCAGGATGTTAATAATGCGGGGGCATTTTTTGTTACGAAAACTTTAGATTTACCGATCAAAATTTGTGCCAATAAAAGACGCGCACAGCGGGAATACCTTTATGGAACAATAGCTAAGAATAAGTCTAACTTGGAGTCAGAAACGTAAAAACATTGTAAAAATACACCAGGATACTGGCGGAAATCTTTCGCAATCTTGCTGAAACATTCGAAATTATCGTTAATATGCCAGCATGCTGTTCTTACCTATAAATAGAACTAGATAAAAACGAAACGCTACAGTTAAAATCGTGCCATGCTACGGTTGATGTTTTATGACAATGCTTCATTTGCCGGTAAAGTGATGAATGGACAAACTCAGCTATACACCAGTAAATTGGATGACCATTGCTTATTCAATGGATAAATAAAATGCGCGGAAGCATAGAGTGCCGTAATGAATGATTCAAAGTTGGCTGTCAGAAAACTCGTTATTTCAATAGTTGCCCTGGTAATAGCAGCGATTGCTGTGTTAGGTGTCATCGATGAAAAAGGAGAGGTCTATACGGATGAATCATTTAAAAGGGCGCTGATTACTTTTGGTATTGCGAGAGGGCTGAATGGCGTTATCTCTGTTGCGCAGGGGACTGAAATTGCCGTTCACCCCGCTGGATTTGGGGTAAATTTTACGCCCGGCCAGATACTCGATCCTATCAACGATCTTGTGGAACAATTCTCCTGGATTATGTTGGCAAGCTCAGCATCGCTGGGTATTCAAAAAGTCCTGTTGACGATTAGTTCTACCCACCTGCTAACCCTATTGCTCGTTATTGTATTGAGTGTTTATTTGATATCCGTCTGGCGACCGGACTGGTTCGCTTTCGGTTTGAAAAAGTCCCTGGTGTTCTTTGCGGTCGTATTAATGTTTATTCGATTTTCGGTTCCACTGGCGGCATTGGGCAGCGAGGCGATGTATTGGTACTTTTTGCACGATCAGTACCTGGAATCCAGCACGGAACTGGAAAAAACCCAGGCTGACATTAGCCAGGTCAGCAGCGAGCAAATTGCTTCTTACCAAACCGAAGAAGAGGATATTATTGATAAGGCTAAACGATTTTTTGAATCGGCAAGTCAAAATATTGCCATCAATGATCGAATTGACAAATACAGGGAGTTGGCCTCCGACGCGACCAAGCATGCAATTAATTTAATCGTGGTATTTGTAATTCAAACCATCATGTTTCCGTTACTCTTTCTCTGGATCATATTTCGCAGCACAAGAGCAATATGGGCAAAGCTGGCACTTATTTGAACAATCTACAAGGTACCAATTCCTTTTGCCCATATCGTTGTGATACCGTTATTGAGTATTTTTCAGAATAGTGACCGAACATTCTTTTTCGCCCTGATCCAGGGACTGGTGTTTGCGGCAGCGTTTGTATTCGGTTAATTTAATTTCGCCCACCGCTGCATGATCACCAAAAGTCAGGATAATACCAGCGAAGGGTTTGAAATTGTCCTCATTGATGAAAACGCGCTGTTTATACACCTTCATTTTCTGGCGGTTGAAATCCAGTTCTACCATTAATTGGCGGTTTTTGTGGACGTAAACACCGGATTGTACTGCTTTAAAATCATGAAAATGTGTCTTGAATATATCAAGGTTACCGAAGTGCAATGCGATTATGTCATCGGGCGCCGGTAATCCACTAAATTCAAATTGTGTCCCAAATCTGAATTTATTGCGCTGCGGTTTGTACTTATGAACATTAAGTTTGTAGTGTGTATTATTGATAGTAAAGTCAGAGTTTACACTAACTACAAAGCTTTGTTGGGTGCTGGAAATACCGTCACTCACTGTTACAAGTCCATGGTAGTCACCCGGTTCCAGATAGGTGTGTGTGAGTGTTAGTACATCGTAAACCACCGTGCCATCTCCCGTTTCCCATACAATACTGAGATTGTCATTGTCAGGATCAATAACATCAATTGATAGATTGGTAGTTAATGGTGCAATACCTGTTGTTGGTGATACCGTCAGATTAACAATTTCAGGCGGTTGATTGACGGCCAGTACATTGATAACTATTTCTGCCTGGCCCTGATTATCCAGGTTGTCGGTGACAGTTAGCACCGTAATATAAGTGCCTGCGTTGTTATAGACGTGGACAGGATTCATTTCAGCGCTGCTAGAACCATCACCAAAATCCCACGACCAGCTGATTGGCCCCGACTCAGGATCATAACTTTCGCTGCCATTGAAACTGACCGTCAAGGGCGCATAACCTTCAGTGGTATCGGCTGTGATTCTTGCGACTGGCGGCAGATTTTCAGTGACAGTAACAAACACTTCATCCGCTGAACTTGAAACAAGTCCGTCGTTGACGATAAGTGAAAGCACAAACACACCGGTCATATCGGGTATGAATGTGGGTGCCGCTTCACTGGAGGTCCAACCTGCCAACGCGCTGTTTTCCGGTGTCGAGACAACTTGCCATTGATAGAGGCTAATCGGCGTGCCATCCGGATCAAAAGAGCCTGTGCCATCCAGTGTTACGCTTTGTCCTAAAACAACACTGGTATCGTTACCTGCATCAGCAACCGGAGGATTATTCAGTACTCCTCGGTCAAATAGAAAGACGTCATCGAGATTGTTCGTGTCGGGAGTCACAAAGTTGGAAGCAAGAGAAAAAGCAACCACAAATTGACCATTCGCATTAAGTGATGGATTGAAGGTGGAATTGTTAGAAGGCTGCCCATCCTGGGTATTGGTTAGTAACTCCGTAGTACCATTCTGCTGATCATAGATATAAACGTCCTCAAGTTGATTACTATTTGCAACATCAAGGTTGGATGCATAAGTAAAAAAACTGATGAAACGCCCGTTTTGACTAATAGCTGGTTGATAACTGGGGCCATCGGTATCTCCGCCTGTAGTGGACTGACTTACCCTGGAAACGGTTCCCAGGTTTTTGTCGTAAACAAAAATATCTGACTCGCCATTGTTGTCATTTAATATAAGATTAGTTGCAATTGATTCGAATACGACAAAATTTCCATCGCCACTGACTGCTGAATAAGAATTGCGTCCGTTACTGGGTTGGCCGCCAGGCGCTATTGATGCCAGGGTAATAGCGCCAGTTTGCCTGTCATGTAAAAAAATATCCTGAATGCCATTACTGTCATTTTGGACCAAATTCGAAGCATTGGAGGAAAAAGTGACAAATTGTCCGTTGGCGCTGATCCTGGGCTGCCAACTGTCCATATTGCCCTGATTCCCATTGGAATCGACACTGACGCGTACAGTGGAACCTGCCACTGTGTCATGCACAAACACGTCAATAGCGCGGTTTGTGTCACTGCCAACGAGGTTGGTTGCCAGGGAATAATATGCAACGAATTGTCCATTTTCGCTTATCGATGGGCTGAAACTGTGACTGGTTGCCTGCTGGCCAGCGCTGTTAACGGAGGCACGTAAGGTTGTTAATGCAACACGATCATAAACAAATATATCAATGACGTTATTGCTGTCGTTAGTGACAAGGTTTGATGCGAAAGACTCGAAAGTAATGTAACGTCCGTCAGCCGAGATTACCGGGTTAGTACTTCCACCATTAGCTTCAGTGTAATTAATACCGATACTGACGCGTTCAATAACTCTGGTTTCCGTGTCTACAAGAAAAATATCCGTTGCATCATTGGTATCGTTACTAACTAAATTAGTAGCATCTGATTCAAAAACGACATACCGTCCATCGGCACTGATGGAAGGGTTGATACTGATTCCGTTGGATTCATCGTTAATTCCGACACTCAGTTTTGAGATAGTCGCTGCTTGGGATAAACATCCCCATGCGACAAAAATAAGAAAAAAACCCGTCTTTAAACTGCTCATGGCAACAACTCCGCTAATTACCACTCCGTGATTGGTTTTTGACTAATAGTTTCCGCGCTATTAGCACTACCTGAATTTTTATACGTCTAAGGTTAGCCATTAAAACCTGGCTAAAGCGATTCGGAGTTCATGCTTTTGCGAAAATAGTTAACTTTGTAATTAAAAATCGAATTCAATCACAGTATACAGGCCAACCAATACTCACTAACGCTAACGGTTGACTGCCTTTATTCATCGAGTAGAGTCGCCTGGTGTTGTTTTCTACCATTTGAGTAACATGTATAATTGATCTGATAAATACCTGAATAAATATTATTTTGATTTTTTCGCAGATTGTGTTGAGTCCATCACAACAGAATTAATATTTAGTCACACAGTATTATGTTGCAAGAAACAGACGAAATAATCCGACAGCTCACTGAGATACGAAAATCACTGCACCAGGCATTGATCAAGGATCGTTATGGACTGAATAAACGCATTCAAAACATTTTGTCCCGTGTTAAAAAAGACAATAAACGGCAAGACAAGCAGCAACGAATCGACAATTTACTGCAGGATTATCAAAAATCCTGTGAACGCTATGAGAAACGCCTGGCGAGCTTGCCTGCGCCCGCATTGAACAGTGCACTACCTGTCATTGAATACAAAGATAAAATTATTCAGGCAATAGAAAACAATCAGGTTGTGGTTATTGCCGGTGAAACGGGATCCGGTAAAACAACGCAGCTGCCACAAATCTGCCTAGAGATGGGGAGAGGAGTGGGTGGTTTTATTGGCCATACACAACCCAGGAGAATCGCTGCACGCAGCGTGGCACAACGTATTGCGGAGGAGCTAAACAGTGAATTAGGGGATCTTGTAGGGTACAAAGTCAGGTTTACAGGTAATGTACGCCCAGAAACGTACATTAAACTGATGACCGATGGAATACTACTGGCAGAGATGCAAGGCGACCATTTTCTTAACCAGTACGACACATTAATTATCGATGAAGCCCATGAGCGTAATTTAAATATAGATTTCCTGTTAGGTTATCTGAAAACGTTGTTGCCGAAGCGCCGCGACCTGAAAATCATCATTACATCGGCAACCATCGACACAGAACGGTTTTCCAGACATTTTAATGATGCGCCAATTATTGAAGTTTCCGGTCGAACTTATCCTGTTGAAGTACGCTACCGTCCATTGGGCGAAACAGAGGAATTAAGCGACCAGGGAAACAAGGTACAAAACGCAATCCTTTCCGCGATCCATGAACTTGACAATAACGGAAGAGGGGATGTGCTGGTTTTTCTGAGTGGTGAGCGGGATATCCGGGACATTAATAATTATTTAAAAAAGCAGCTGGATCATCGGAGTAATGAAATATTGCCATTGTTTGCCCGCCTGAGCAGTAAGGATCAAAACAGAGTATTCAAAACTGGCCACAAACGGCGCGTTATACTGTCTACCAATGTGGCAGAAACCTCACTCACTGTTCCGGGAATTAAATACGTAATCGATACTGGTAAAGCGCGCATTAATCGCTACAACTACAAAACGAAAGTGCAAAGACTACCAATAGAAAGCATATCCCAGTCAAATGCCAATCAGCGTAAAGGCCGGTGTGGCAGGGTATCGGAAGGTGTATGTATCAGGCTTTACTCGCAGGAAGATTTCGAGTCACGTCCGGTATTTGCCGATCCAGAAATCAAACGTGTCAACCTGGCTTCTGTTATATTGCGCATGAAAGTATTGAAGCTGGGCCACATTGAAGAGTTTCCTTTTCTTGACCCACCGGACAACCGCTATATAAAGGATGGCTATAAATTATTAAATGAATTATCTGCAATTGATCACCATCACAAGTTAACTAAAATCGGCCGCCAACTGGCTCGAATGCCCATTGACCCCAAAGTGGGTCGGATGTTAATTGAGGCTGCGACACGCAGCGCGCTGCAAGAAGTGCTAATTATTGCCAGTGCGTTATCGATACAGGATCCTCGGGAGAGACCGCACGAGTCAACAGAGGCCGCGGACAAAAAACATCAGTTGTTTCAGGATGAGCAATCCGATTTTTTATTCTTTACCAAACTGTGGAAGGAATTCCATGAACAATCCAGACACTTGTCCAATAATCAATTAAGAAAGTGGTGTAAAACACATTACCTGTCATACCAGCGTATGCGAGAGTGGCTGGATGTCCGATCTCAGCTGGAGGAAATCGCCCGGGATATCGGTGCTAAATTGAACCAGCAGGCTGCAGACTATGCGGAAATTCATTGTTCATTATGCAGTGGATTGCTTGGCAATATCGGTTTGCGCAAAGAAAAACAGGAGTATACAGGCGCGCGTGAAATAGGTTTTTCGCTATTTCCGGGCTCGGCTTTAACGAAAAAGCCACCTAAATGGATAATTGCGGCAGAGTTACTCGAAACGCATAAATTATATGCGCTTACTGTCGCCAGGATTCAACCCGAGTGGTTGGAACGCCTTGCGTCGCATATCACAAAGCACCATTACTCAGAACCGCATTGGGATGACAAGTCTGGTCATGTATCAGCATTTGAAAAGATAACCTTGTACGGTTTGACCATTATAAGTAAAAAGAAAATTAACTATGAAAAGATATCAATTATCGAAAGTCGTGAAATTTTTATCCGTGCCGCATTGATAGAACACAGCTTGCAATGCAATGCACATTTTTATCAACATAACATCGATTTAATAGAACAAATAAAGTCAGAAGAGGACAGGCAACGAGTACGAGGGATGCTGGTAAGTGATGAAAAACTCTATGCTATGTATGATGAAAAAATTCCCGACAACATCTGTAATGCCAGGAGTTTTAATAAGTGGATCAAAAACAAGGAACACATCGACAAACAGTATTTATGTTTTAACAAACAACAACTGATTGATGACAGTTTTTCAATAGCCGAGGATCAACAACGGCCTCATCACTTGACTATCAACAGTATCAAGCTGGATCTGGAATACGCTTTCGATATTGGAACGCAGCATGATGGCGTGACGGTGTTGATACCCCATGTATTAATTAATCAGGTTCCGGAATACGCATTTGACTGGGTGGTACCAGGTTTTTTGCAGGAAAAAATCGTTGCCCTGATCAAAGCACTCCCTAAAAAGTATCGCCGTTCCTTCGTGCCTGCGCCGGAATATGCCAAAGCATGCGCGGAATCCCTGGAGCCTTACCAAAGCCCGTTAATCGAATCGCTAACCCGGGCGCTCCAAAAAATGACGGGAGTGAAAGTACCCAATGAAGTATGGGCGCAGGCAACTATTCCCGAGTATTTGCAAATGAATTTTAAAATTGTTGATGACGATAGCAATGTTCTGATGAGCGGTAGAAATCTTGCACAATTAAAGCTGCAATTACGGCAAAATGAATCTGTAGTTACTCCTCCGGAGATGACGAAATCTGAGACATTCACCCAATGGAACTTTGGAGAAATCCCGGAACAGAAAACTGTGGATGTGCGCGGTTTTAAATTGCTGGTTTATCCCGCCTTAATCGATAACGGTGACAGTGTGTGTTTACACAATTATGAACAACCCGAAGAGGCGTTCGCCGCGCATAAACGGGGTGTCAGTCGCTTATACCAAATACAGGAAAAATCCAAGATTAAGTACATTGAAAAGAATTTAGCCCATGTCAACGAGATGTGCCTGAACTTTTCCAGTGCGCTAAATTGTGCAGAGATGAAGCAGGAATTATTGCAAAGCATAATCACCGAAGCACTGTTTAGTGATGACGAGAATATTCGAACGGAGACAGCGTTTAAACAGAGGTCAGCAGAAGCCAACGCGCGGTTAATGTCAGTATCAAATCGTTTGTGCGATATATTGTTAGAGGTATCTCGTTACTATAAAAAAGTAAAGCAGGTTATTTCAGGCCAGACTTCTTTGAGCTGGATTCAATCCATTCAGGATATGCAATCGCAACTGGATCATTTGATATACCCTGGTTTTATTCAGCAAACTGACAGGCAATGGCTGGTTCAACTGCCAAAATATTTATCTTGTATTCAGCAGCGATTAAAAAAGCTTGAACAGGACCCACAGAAAGATCAACAACGCTTGACGCAGTTAGCACCGTACTGGAACCAGTATCTTGAATGGGCGGAACATCATCACTTAATAAAACATAATAATAATAAACTGTCGCATTATCACTGGATGCTACAAGAAATGAGAATTTCCCTATTTTGTCAGGACTTAGGAACCAGTATCAAAATATCTTTCCCGCGGCTTGACGAAGTCGCTAGCGAAATTAAGGATTCACTAAAATAGCTTTAGAAACCTTTCTTTGCACTAGTTTATTATAAGTGTTCAGGACTCCTGAATAGCTAAATAAAACAATAATATACAGCCTGCTAACAATCCGTAAAAAGAACAAAATATAACCCCTACGAGGTGCTACTTAGTAAACTAAGTGGTATCTTAGGTGGTACCAAAAATGCCGACTCGTTCGGGTTTTTGATATTAAAAGCGTGTTTAGATAATTCTTAAATTCCAAAACTTCGGTTTTTGATTTTTAAAAACGGAGATGTATATGCAGAGGCAGCAAAACGAAAAAACAGCGGTAAAGCAGCAAAAGCCATGGCTGGATACCGTTGATCTGGAGATGATATTTGTAAACGCCATAATCATTTGTGTTTTAGTTATTTTTATAGTCGCGACCGATGTCTTGATGTCGTAGTTCATCCCAAATAAATGGAAACATACATATAAAAGAAATCGTTATGTAAATTTATTGGGGCGTTAGGTTAGTAAGGCAGGAAAAAACGAATAAAAACCGTTGGGGTCGTAGTGGAGAAGTAGCATGTTAGGGTGGAAAAAAATATTTGCTGTAGCTCAACTGATTGTTTTGATGCTCATTGCAATATTGTATACAGAAATGGCGAGTGCTCATGCTCGATTTGTAGTGGACAGTGCTACGCCGCCGCGATCGGATAATGCTGGTATTAAAACCGGTCCATGTGGGGGCTATCCACCTTCCCAGGATCCGGTAGTATTTACACCCGGTCAACAAATCACCGTGGAATGGGAAGAAACTATTAACCATCCGGGTTATTATCGTATCGCATTCTCACCCGCAGGCGATCAGGGATATGATGAGAACGTTTTATACCAGGTAGACGATGACCAGGATGGTTCAGACGTTCCACACTTTTACAGCGCGACTATTACACTGCCTGACATTGAATGCGAAGATTGCAGCCTGCAATTGATTCAATATATGACTGAAAGGGATCCACCAAGCTTGTATTATTCGTGCGCAGATATACGTTTAGTTGCCGATGGTCCTCCACCGGACGTACAAAACCCCCTGATAGCTAGTGGCAATAACGAAATAAGTATTTCATGGCAATTTCCCAATACGAGTGATTTGCAGGTCCTGGTATTGCAGGATACATCGCCAATCACAGGCACGCCCATAACAGGTTTGGCTTATACCTCAGGAGATACTGTTGATACTGCCAGTGTTTTATATGCAGGTAATGCCAGCCAGGTTATTGCAAACAATTTGTCGCCGAATCAAACCTATTATTTCAAGATATTTGTCGTTGATTCAGCTTATCGATACTCAACAGGGATTGAACTTCAACAAACCGTTGCCCAGGAGTTGAATGACACCGAGCCACCATTAAGTGTGCAAAATTTCACGGCCAGCCTGGTGGATAACTCAGTAGAGTTAAACTGGGAGAATCCCGTTGACGATTTCTATAAGGTATTAATTCTTTGGGATACCAATCCAATTATTATCAATCCCATCGACAGTAACCGGTATGATGCAGGAGATCTTATAGGAACGGCTCGCGTGGTATTTAATGGACTGGGTAATGCAGCGACCGTCGTTGATCTTTTAAGTGCGCGAACTCATTATTTCAAGATTTATACACATGACAGTAGTTTTAACTACTCGCAGGGTATCGAATCCAGTGTTTTTCTTCCCGCTGACGGTGTAAATCAAAAACCGCAGTTATCGTTGGCGGTGAGTCAAAACGGAAGCCCTGTGACCACTGTTTACCAGGATAAAGGACTGGTGACGATCAGTGTAATTATCCAGGATGATAGTGACGTATCTCAGGCAACCATTAGTTGGGGAGGTACCGATACCAGGTTGGTCG
>NZ_CDLKIE010000175.1:0-7521 GCF_975902315.1 Kaarinaea lacus
AGATGACGCAGGTGCAGTGTCTTGCCAGCCTGTATATATTTGTCAGCAAGGTTGTCGATGGCTTCGATTGCCGAATGATCTGCTACCCGCGAATTCTGGAACTCAATAATAACATCATCGGGATCGTTTTCCGGATCAAATAGCTCCGCAAAATTCTTAACAGAACCGAAAAACAACGGCCCGTTCAATTCGTAAATTCGAGAGCCTTTCTCGTCATCATAGGTTTTTACATTGATATGTTTGGCATGCTCCCAGGCGAAAACCAGGGCAGATACAATCACACCCACCACCACCGCAATCGCCAAATCGGTCATGACGGTCACCGCCGATACCAGCACCAGAACAAATGCATCACTGCGTGGAATTTTCCCCATAATGCGCAGACTTGACCATTCAAAAGTACCCATCACCACGATGAACATAACGCCAACCAGCGCCGCCATGGGAATCATTTCAATGAGATCTGAGGCAAACAAAATAAAAGCCAGTAAAAATAAAGCGGCTGATATACCAGACAAACGCTGCCGCCCACCTGAGTTCACGTTAATCATGCTCTGCCCAATCATCGCACATCCGCCCATACCACCAAAAAATCCGGTGACAGTATTGGCAATACCCTGCCCAACACATTCCTTGTTACCGCGGCCACGGGTATTTGTAACATCGTCGATTAAACTCAAGGTCAACAATGATTCTATTAAGCCAACGGCGGCAAGAATAACTGAGTAAGGAAAAATAATAACCAGCGTTTCCCAGGTAAACGGAATGGCAGGAATATGGAAGCTGGGGAAACTTCCTTCGATGGAAGCCAGATCTCCCACGGTATTAGTATCCAGATTGAATCCTATAACCAGTAGCGACACTACGATGATGGCAGCAAGGGACGAAGGTATCGCGCTGGTAAGCTTGGGAAGAAAATGGATGATCGCCATAGTTAACGCAATCAATCCCAGGAACAGATATAAAGCATTGCCACTCATCCATTCTGCACCGCCCCCGGGTAACTTAACCTGGAAATGCTGTATTTGGGCAAGGAAAATAACAATCGCCAGTCCATTTACGAAACCCAGCATCACCGGATAGGGCACTATGCGAATATACTTACCCAAACGCAATATGCCTGCGCCAATCTGAATCACTCCCGTTAACACTACCGCGGCAAAAAGGTATTCGACGCCATGATCGGCCACCAGCGATACCATGACTACCGCCATTGCACCCGTAGCCCCGGAAATCATACCGGGTCGCCCTCCAAATGAGGCTGCCAGTAACCCGACCATAAAAGCCGCATACAGACCAACTAACGGATCGACTCCGGCTACAAAGGCAAACGCCACCGCCTCAGGCACCAGTGCCAGAGCAACAGTTAAACCGGAGAGAATTTCATTCTGGAAACAAACGCGGTTAGAACAACCCAATTGAAACATCAAATACCTCTACAAAATCTACATCAAGCACTTATGAAATTAAGGCTTACAAAAAGTGGCGAATAATAGCAGATTTCGCTTCACCAATGTACCTGAATCTACTTAATAAAGAGCTTCTGCAACAAATAATTAAAATAGCTCCTTATATACAAGCAGTTAGCAGTTCGAGCATCCTGACCATAATAACTGAACGTGTGCTGAATCCAGGAACCCACCAATGAGACTGGGTATTTTTATGTTAAGCAGTGGTCTGGAAAAATACTATGTGGAAGCCCGTCTTTTGCGGGAGTGTTTCGAGGAAGCGTGTTTTGAAGATGACTTTTTCTTAAAGGACCGTTTCTTGTGTACACGCTTTACAGGTGGCTTGGGTTCAATTAGAAGTTCAGAGGTAACACTTTGCATTGGTATTTTGTGGCCAATATATTCTTCAATTTCTGATAGCGAAAATGAATATTCCTCGCAGGCGAAACTAATGGCATCGCCCTCTGCCCCGGCGCGCGCCGTTCGACCGATGCGATGTACATAATCTTCTGCATCTTGTGGCAAATCATAATTAAAGACGTGGCTAACTTCAGGGATATGCAAACCGCGAGCTGCGACATCTGTAGCAATCAAAATAGGCAGCGTACCTTGAGTAAATCGTTTCAGCAGACTGCTACGTTTCTTTTGCGGCACATCGCCTGACAGTACGCCAGCATCGTAACCATTGGCAACAAGGTAACCGTACACATCTTCAGCCACACGTTTTGTATTCACGAAAATCATGGTACGCGTAACATCGTGCCCTTTAAGTAAACCGAGTAATAAAGGGATCTTTTCTTCCTTGGCAGGAAAATAGATGGCTTCTTCTACTTTATCTGCAGTGACTTGAGTTGATTCAATGACTACCTGACTGGGATTGTTCATGTGCTCATAAGCAAGCTCGGACACACGAAAAGACAAGGTTGCGGAAAAAAGCAGGTTTAGGCGCTTTTCAGGTTTCGGCATGCGACGCAACAGGTAACGAATATCGGTAATGAATCCCAGATCAAACATACGGTCAGCTTCATCCAGAACCATCACCTGAATAGCTTTCAAATTAAAAATATGCTGTTTGAAAAAATCAATAATTCGGCCTGGTGTACCTATAAGAATATCAACGCCCTGCTCCAACCGCTTACGCTGCTGGTCATAACCCGTACCGCCAAAGGCCAAACCTAATTGCAGCTCAGTATACTTGCCCAGTGTCTCTGCATCATTATGTATTTGAATGGCCAGTTCCCGCGTTGGTGCAATGATAATAGCGCGTGGTTGATTCTTTTTCCGACCGGCCTCCGCCGGTTTTCGCAACAAATGGGCGTAAGTTGCGATGAGAAATGCGATGGTTTTCCCGGTTCCCGTCTGAGCCTGTCCCGCCACATCTCGACCTTCCAGAGAAATCGGTAAGGTTTCCGCCTGGATTGGAGTGCAATGCGTAAATCCGGATTCCGCCATGCTTCTGAGAAGCTCGTCGGGAATAGCAAGACTGCTTATTTCAGTAAGTGACTGATTATCAGTGTTCAATTTATTTTCTATGCGTGACCAATAATTATAACAATTTCAATGGATTACATTATATTAATCCGATATATTACAGCTTGATTAAGGGTAAATTTTACAGTGAATTCAGGAGTAACCAGGAGGGATCGTAATTGAGCCAAGGTTGCCGATGAATCGCAGATATCATACCACTGCAACTGCTTAATTAATACAATACTTCGCGGTTCAAAAAGGTGGTTTTTGACAAATCAGTTTTTGAGCTCTTGCCAGGTTTCGTCGGCTGCTTCAATTAATGATTTAACATTGCCAGACCATTGCTCACGGCCATAATCTGAGAAAAACAAATACAATTTGCCATCAATAATGCGCCAGTTTCTGGGATCCGCTCCAATTTTATGGTCGTCACTTAATCCATTGGAGCAATAACCACCAAATTGGGGAGCATATTTTTCAGGATTCTCTGCAAACAGTTCGCGCGCTTGATCGTTCGCAAACTGCCAGGTGGCACCTGCCCAATTAAACGTATACGCCGGATCACCTTTTACTGGGCGACTCTCAGTAAAATACGCCGTAGGATCATAACCATCTATAGCCACACCATCACTGGTTTTGTTGATATCTGCGGCAAAAGCCGCCGAAAAAATACCAGATAAAATCGCCAGTAACAGATAAGCTAGCCTCTTATACGACATTTTCACCATAATTAATTTTCTCACTATTATTTTCATCACGTTGTCATTTTCAAATTAAAAATCAACACAATCATGAATCATGACTTCTAAAGTAACAAAACATTACAGGATTTGGGCCTCACTGCCATATTATTTTTACCATTATAAAAAAAAGGCACCCCTGGAATAACCAGGGGTGCCTTTAAGAACTATAACGAATATTAAACGTTACAGAGGATTACAAAAACGCGTGCGAGTAACAACAAGGTCTACCTGTGTCCCTGGTTGTACGCTAGTGCCTCCAGTTGGAGTTTGGCTATTTACCCTACCGCAGGAACGACGGGTTCTCACAGTTGACACGTTACCAACCGTCAATCCAGCGTTGGTGATGTTAGCAATAGCTGTACTGTAAGACTGACCAACTACATTCGGTACAATTATCAGTGCTGAACCGGTGGATACAACCAGATCAACGCTGCTCCCTTCCGTAACTTCAGTACCAGCACCTGGCGTCTGGCTGATGACATCGCCAGCCGGTACCGTGGTACTGCTTGCAGTCGATATCGAACCGACGCTCAGACCACCATTAGTAATCGCCGCTTCTGCATTCGCCTGGCTTAAGCAAACCACACCGGGAACAGATACCAGCGCTGGACCAGAAGAAACTACCAGATCCACTGCAGTTCCTTCAGCCACTTCAGTTGCAGCAGCAGGTGTTTGGCTGACAACGTCGCCGGCTGGCACAGTCGCACTACTCGCGGTTGTTACCGAACCTACTAGAAGACCTGCAATTGTAATTGCAGATTCAGCGGATGCCTGGGTCATGCCCGTCACATCAGGTACGGGAACAAAAACTGTCGCCGGGCCCGTTGATACCACCAAATCAACTGCGCTGCCCGGTGTCACTTCAGTGGCAGCAGCTGGCGTTTGACTAATAAGGTTACCCGCAGGAACCGTATCACTACTCGCTGTAGATACACTACCAACGGATAAACCTGCACCTGAGATTGCTGTTTCCGCTGCTGCTTGCGTTAATCCAACAACATCAGGTACCGGTATGGTAACTGGAGCAGGACCGGCAGAAACAACCAGGCTAACCACACTGCCAGAGGCAACATCAGTTCCCGCTGCCGGGTTTTGGCTAACTACCAAACCTGTTGGCACTGTGTTGCTAAACGCAGTAGTTGCACTGGAGTTAAGTCCAGCACCAGTAATTGCCGCCTCCGCGGCTGCTTGGGTTAAGCCGGCAACATCAGGCACAGTAATTAACTCCGTACCAACAGGTCCCGCAGATACAATAATATCGACACTACTGCCAGCAGCCAGTGCGTCATGTTGTTCCGGTATTTGTCCTAATACGATACCAGCCTCGATGGCCTCGTTATTCTGAAAAATGATCTGCCCCACTGTGTAACCCGCCGCAACCACCGTACTTTCTGCTTCGGCTTGCGTCATCCACATCAGGCCAGGAACGATACCAGGATTAGGCCCAAGCGACATCACAACATCAACAATCCAGTCAGTGGTGCTTTGCGCGCCAGCCTTGGGATACTGGGTAATAATAGTTCCGTCTGGAACCGTGGGATTATAAGTCGATGGGCAACAATAACGCTGCAAGCCCAGTCCATCCAGCGCACCGTCTGCCGCGTCCAGGGCATCATCCACTTCGGCATAAGAAGTCATGCCGGTAACATTAGGAACCGTAACCGGATCACCAGTGCGCTGTGCAACAACAGTTAATGAAACAAATACCGGATTGGGATCATTTGCCATCGCAGCACTACCCGGGATGGGTTGCTGAAGACTCACCGTACCCGATGGATAAAGGTTGGTAGCAATCGTTGACATGAAATCCGGGCTCTTGCCTAACAGGCTATTCACGGCAGCGATAGCATCCGCTTCGCTTAGGCCTCGCCAGTCAGGAATAATCACTGCGTTGGGATCAGGAATACCGGAACGACCGCCTACCCACAGTAGTTTATTAACCAGATGTTGATAGTGATTTTGTTGTGCTGCGGTGCCAGAGGATAATCCGGCGTCATCATCAGCGGTCCCGGTTATTACAATACGTCCACCGCCGAATTCACCATACAATGCATATGTAAACGTCTCACCGGTCCCGGCATAAAACGTATTAACATAGGGTGTTAATAATGAATTGTCCCACGCCAGGAACATGCCATCGACAACACTAAACTCACCAGTCAGGGAGTTAATTAAAACAGGATCTGCCCCCGGCAATACATTTAATCCCGTGGTGGGAATACCACCCGGAACATAGAACGCACCCCGAACGTCGATACCATAGTCAGCTCTGATATCCGTAGATAGATTCATAGGCGCTTCCCAAATGATCGCCTTACCAGTATGCAAGAACGGCTTTAAGCGTGTCTTCCAGTCAATGGCAAACAGGGATTCGTTGATAACGTGGGAAAGCACGATGACATCATAGTTGTTAATGATGTATTCGGAGGTCCATTCACGATAGACTAACCATTCTGCACGATCAACGGTGCCCGTTAGTCCAGATACTTGATTGGCGATAATATCGTTAGTGGCCTGGTTACCCGTATCACCACCAATAACCAGAATCCTTTCCGCTAACGCATTGCTGGATGCAAGCGCTATTCCTAATAAAAACAAAACAAACAACAAGTACGGCTTCTTTGTATAGTTACTAAACATAGTACAGCCCCAATGTAATTATAATAAGCGGCGAATACTATCACTTAACTATGACAAAAATCGAATGCGTAAGTAGTTTTGTTTTTTCACGATGTTTGTTTTGTTTTATTAAAGTTAAAAACATCAGGTCAATAACAGGTTGTTAATTAAATTTTAAGATATCTTTGGTAACCCTATGCCGGTTGAATTATCACCACAACGGAACAAGCAATACTATTCAGCTGCCGTTTTAATGACAGAAACTTTTCTGGCAGTTAAATAAGATAAGTTTGGTGAAACTATTTGTGACATAAATTAAATAAATACTATCTAAAGCTGATAACACACTTCCCTCTCCACACCTTATTCATCTTCCTGCTTTGATCATGCATAGAGCACAGAAAATCTGGATCAAAACCAATTATTAATTGTCATATTAATGACATAGATTCATAACTTCGCAGTTAACTTGACTATATTAGGAATATAGTTATTTCCATGAGTACGAATCGCATGCGGATGATTGTGAAAATGTTTGTACGAGCTTGGCTTTTGGCCATGGTATTAATTTGGTCATTTTCTAGCCTATCTGCAACAGCTGTGACAGACTCATCCCCAACCTCCGCCAGGAAAGCCGTTTTTATTACTATCACTGGCGCTATTGGACCGGCTACCAAAGATTACTTTATTCGTTCACTAGAAAAGGCAACCAGTACTGGTGCGGCACTATTAATAGTGCAACTAAACACCCCGGGTGGACTTGACTCGTCCATGCGGGATATCAATCAGGCTATTTTGTCTTCGCCTATTCCTGTTGTGACTTATGTATCGCCCAGTGGAGCACGTGCAGCCAGTGCAGGCACCTACATGTTATACGCAAGTCACGTTGCGGCCATGGCACCCGCCACCAATCTTGGCGCTGCAACACCAGTGCAAATTGGCGGTGGCTCATTTCCCGGTGATCCCAATAAGAAAAAAGATCAAAAGCAGGACGAAGCACCCTCGCAGGACAACAAAGGCGCCATGTCACGCAAAATGATCAATGATGCCGTTGCTTATATACGAGGCCTGGCCGAATTACGTGGACGTAATGTTGAATGGGCAGAAAAAGCGGTACGCGAGGCCGCCAGCCTGTCGGCAAAGGAAGCTTTAGAAAATAATGTAGTTGATATGATAGCGGTTGACTTGTCTGACCTGTTAAAACAGTTGCAGGGAAAAACCGTTTCCATCCATGGGACTGA
>NZ_CDLKIE010000176.1:0-3253 GCF_975902315.1 Kaarinaea lacus
TCTTGCTGCTTAGCTGTGGCCGCGATTTCGGTAGCAGAAGACGTCACCTGAATTCCTGATCGCTGAACCTGTGATACCAGGGAATTCAGGTTTGCTACCATCAACTGTACGCCGCGGGCCAGTTTACTGATGGCATCATCTCCCTCAATCGTTACCGAGCCAGTTAAATCACCTTCAGCGGCACGGGTAACCACCTGAAGAATCTTGTCAACTTTACGGCCCAGAGTCTCCACGGCATCACGTTTTTCTTCGATAGACTTATTGATATAGTCAATCATGTCCTGCAGGCCAGTGGCTAGTTCACCCATTGCATCATCACCTGAAACATCAATGCGCGCCGAAAAATCTCCTTCTGCTACTTTATTTACCACAACTAATAGCTGGTCGACTTTATGTTGCAGATCTTCAGCTGTATCATGCTCTCGATGTGTAATGGCGTTAACGTTATCAGCCATATTGTTAAACGACTGCCCCAGTTTGCCGATTTCATCATCTGCCACAACCCTGGCGCGAATTTCTGTGTCGCCTTCAGCACGTTTATTGACGACATCCATCAATCCTTTGAGGGGATTAATTATCCACATTTTTAGAAACAGGTTTACTAGAAACAAACCAGTGACAAATAGAAACAAATTAAATATAACAGTGCGCCAAAATACATTATTGACCGACTGGTCAACCGACCCTAATGAATAACTGACTCGAACTGCGCCATTGATACTGCCTGATTTCACATTATGACACTCCAGGCAGTTTACTCCGCGTGTTTCTTCTGTTGCCCTGAAAGGCGTCAATACAGTTAACTGTCGCTGGCCCGCCTGTTTTTCTATCAGGATAATATCTTCACCGAGTAATGCACGACGATCCAGATCATCCAGGGGTTCTTCTTCAGGGAAACCGGGGCCGAATTGTCCACGTACCGGTTGGCCGCGAATAACACGCGCATCAGTTACTTCTTTACGTGCCAACATTTTATTGCGCAGGATACTACGCTGCTCCATGGTGCCGGTCAGCATCATGGTATTGAGACTATCAAAATATAACGTGGTAATTTCTTTGACCTGATTCTCTGCCGCTTCCATCAAACGGTCTTTTTCTTCACTAACAGCAAAATAGGTTACAAATACGATTACCATCAGAAATATAATTCCAACAGTAATATTAACTTTCGCCTTCAGCGAGAGATGATTTAAGAAAGACAACTGCTCTGTCAATACCGCCATAGTTCCCCCTGGAGCCCAAATCCTTTTGCAGATTTGACTAACGTATTCACAGACAACCTGGCGCTAGTCGAACGAATAATAACCGGCTGACGGACAACTGAGCTTAGCCAGCGCGACCGCCGTTGGTTAAAGTGACATTCCCTGGAAATATGTAATAGTGGACTTACTAATTTGACGCACTGTGAAATTCGAAGTGCACAGGAGAGCTGCAAAACATCAAATTTCAAAACGCGACCCCTACTTGTATCTTTATATACGTTGTATATTAAATAACAAAATGCCTGAATACTTAAATTAAGTCAATGCCTTAGCTTGCTTTTCTAACGCGTGACCTTAAGTATATAAGCAAGTTCTAATTAACAAAATTCACTGCAATTTTAATAGTTTAGACGGTATTTATAATTTTTAAATGAAGATTATATCGACCCATAAAATGGCGGTGCATTCGGGTGAGTAAATCGCCTGAATTCTGACTATTAAAACTGAGTACCTATGAAAATCTATAGATTGCTTCTTTTTAGACTAATGATTCCTGGTTTTATCCTGGTAAATCTCACAGGTTGTGCATCTTTATTTGATCGTTAGATCAACGATACCACTATTGATCCTCCTTACATTGCAACACCTGCAGCAACTAAATTGCATCATCAATTGTTAGTTATAGATCTGCATGCGGATCCGTTGTTGTGGAACCGAGATTTACTGGAACGAAACAGCTACGGCCATGTTGACCTACCCCGCCTGCAGGAAGCAAATGTGGCGATACAGGTATTTGGCGTTGTCACAGGCGTACCCTTCCCAGTCAGTTTTGAAGGCAACCGTGATCAATGGGATTTAATCACCTTGTTATCTGCCATTCAAAATTGGCCGCTCGAAACGCAAGATAGTCACTTGCAGCGAGCACTCTATCAAGCTGACAAGTTGCAGAATGGTGCTGCAGCATCTCACGGCACTCTTCACCTCATCAGGACACGTGCAGATTTAGATGAACTACTCAATACTCGCAAGCAAGATGAAACCGTAGTCGGTGCATTATTATCACTTGAAGGTGCCCATGCACTGGAAGGTAACCCTGCCAACATCGACGTATTATTTGAAGCCGGTTTTCGCATGCTGGGACTGATTCATTTAATGGACAATACCATGGCCGGTTCAGCCCATGGCATACAAAAACACGGCTTAACCGACAAGGGACAACAAATGGTTGAACGAGCTTTATCTCTGGGTATGATTATCGATTTAGCGCATGCTTCGCCACAAACTATCGATGATGTTTTAAAAATAACCGATAAACCGGTTGTCGCCTCACATGGCGGAGTACGTGCTACCTGTGATACCACACGGAACCTGGAAGACAGTCATATTAAAGCAATCGCAAAAAATGGCGGGGTTATCGGTATCGGCTTATACGAATATGCTACCTGCGGTAAAACAATGCAGGATACGGTACGCGCCATACGCCATGTCGTTGACCTGGCAGGTATTGAGCACGTGGCATTGGGTTCAGACTTTGATGGCGCAACAGAAACACTCACCGATGCAACAGGTTTAGTGTTAGTGACAGAGGCACTTCAGAAACATGGCTTTAACGAAACTGAGATAAACGCTATTATGGGAATTAACGCACTGCGGGTGCTTCGCAGTTCCCTGCCCGCGCCCTGATTGATCATAATGGGACGAATATGCGAATAATAATAACTAAAATGTTTAATACCATACGGTTACCTATTACACCTGGTGGATCAAACCGTTAATGGAGAAACTAATAAAACATAGCCTGGTCATCGCAGCGCTAATGTTAGCAGGTTGCGCCACCGCCTACTATGGGCATTCCAAAGAAGAATGGCGGAAACTGTCTGAAGAAGAAAAACAGGCCGCACGTGGAAAGTATGATGAGATTATAAATTTCAAATACCGCCAGGAACATGAAGATCAATTCGAAGAACGAAAACAGCAGGCCATTAATCGCGGGCTGATGCATGAGCAATTCCCCACCTGACACATGGTAATTTAGGGGTTGTCACAACCAA